>CAMLKQ010000097.1 GCA_946480585.1 uncultured Kangiella sp. | reverse complement strand
GCTTTCGCCCCCGGCAATTCTTCCCGCGCCAGCTCGCGCATCTCGGTGTCGCTGTCAGTGAGCATTTTTTCAGTGTCGGCCAATGCCGCCACCGCCTGCTGCCAGCCATTGAACTCGGATACCACGGGTTCAAGCTGGGCGTACTCTTTCGACAGTTCGCGAAACTTGTTGTTGTCGCCGACCACGGCCGGATCGGCCAACAGCGCCGCCAGTTCCTGATGACGCTCGACCAGCGCCTGCAATTTGCGTTCTACAGAGTCTTTCATGAACCGGTTTTCATTCGTTTGCTTTGTTGGCGGCGGCATCCAGATCAAACAGATGGCGCACCGCATCGAGACTGTGACTGCGGCCGGCGGCGGCATCCGCACGCAGCCGCTCACTGGGCGCATGCAGGAATTTGTTGCCGAGCCGGTGACCAAACTGTTTCAACACCTCGGTCGGGTCATCACCGGCGCCGAGCCGCTGCATCGCCCGCTCCAGTTCCTGATTCTGGATTTGCTGCCAGTTGTCGCGCAGATCGCGGATGGTGCCAGCGGCATCGCGCTCGCGCTGCCAGGCCAGAAACTGCTCGACTTGCTCGGCAATGATTTTCTCAGCCTGCACCGCCGCTTCCTGACGCGCTTTCAGGTTTTCCTGCACCACGTTCGTCAGATCATCAACGGTGTAGAGGAACACGTCATCGAGTTCGGCCACTTCCGGCTCGATATCGCGTGGCACGGCCAGGTCGACCATGAATATCGGTTTGTGCTTGCGCTTTTTGATGGCGCTTTCGACCAGACCTTTACCGAGAATCGGCAGCGGGCTTGCGGTCGAGCTGATAACGATATCGGCGCGCGGCAGCACGTTCGGCAACTCGGCCAGCGGTACCGCTTCGCCGCCATACAGCGAAGCGAGTTCTTCCGCGCGCGCCACCGTCCGGTTGGCAACAATCACCTTGGTCGCACCCGGTTGCACCAGATGCTGGGCGGCGAGCTGCACGGTTTCGCCAGCGCCGATGAACAGCACGGTGGTTTTCGACAAATCGGTGAAAATGCGTTTGGCGAGCTGCACCGCGGCGTAGGCCACGCTGACGGCGGATTGGCCAATCGCGGTATCGGTGCGCACCTGTTTGGCGACGGCAAAACTTTGCTGGAACAAACGCGAAAGTTGCTGGCCCAAGCTGCCGGCGGCTTGGGCGGCGGCGAAGGCGTCTTTCAGCTGACCGAGAATTTGCGGTTCGCCGAGCACCATCGAATCGAGCCCGCTCGCCACCCGCATGACGTGGCGAATGGCGTCGGCATCGCGCTTGATGTAAAGGCTGCGCTGCAGATCGTCGGCGCTGATGTGGCGGTGCTGCTGCAACCAGCGCGTGACACTGTCCGGCTCGATATCGCCCGACAGGTACAGCTCGACCCGGTTGCAGGTCGACAAGATGGCCGCTTCCGGCTGATTGGCCTGGCTCGCCAGCTCGCGCAGTGCCTCGGGCATGATGTCAGGCGGAAACGCCAGCCGATCACGGATCGCCACCGGTGCAGTAACGTGATTGATTCCGATCGCAAAGACACTCATTCGTTTGCGTTAACCCCCGGCAAGCGCGGCGCGCATTGTAGCACCGCGCCCCGCAGCCAAGGTTTGATTGCACACCGACCGTCACGACGCTTGTCGGCCGGCGGCCGGTCTTCGGTATAGTGACAACCCCGGCGCTGATGCCCGGCTCAGGATGTAGAACATGCCCGTATTGCGTTTCACCGGCCCGTCGGGCCGGGCTGTGGCTCCGAAATCGACTTTGCCCCACCACCGTCCACTTGCCGCCGTCGCCGCTGGCATGTTGCTGTTGCTGGCCGGTTGTCAGCACACTGCCACGCGCCCCGCTGAAAGTGCGGTACCGGCAACCGTCAATGAGCAAAGCGATGCGACGCAAAACACGGCGCAAGCCACGTCCGACAAGTCCAACGGCGGTAACGCCTTTGAGCAGTCGCAGACCTATTACCAAGTGCTGCTCGGCCAGTTGGCGCAGCAGCGCGGCGAACAACAAATCGCCTTGAGCAATGTGCTGGCCGCTGCCGAAGCCAGCCGCGACGTCAGCCTCGCCCGTCAGGCGTTTGGGCTGGCGCTGAAACAGCGCGACACAATCGCCACCCTGCGGGCCGCCAGCCTGCTGGCCGAATTGGAGCCGACCAATCCGGAAGCCCGGATGGCACTGGCGCTGGCGCAATTCCAGAACGAACAACTCGACGCGGCCTTGCTGACCCTGGAACAAGCGCTCGGCATGGTCGGCAGCCAAGAAGACGCCCAGCTCAGCCTGCTCGGCAAATTCACCCGCGCGGCCGGCCCCGGCAGCCTGCCGTTGCTGACCGAACTGAGCCATCGCCACCCGAATCCGGAATGGCTGCTGCTCGCGGCAGCGGTGCAAGCCCAGCATTTTGGCGATGTGCCGTATGCACTGGCGCTGCTGGATCGGGCCATCGACGACGCCCCCGACTACCTGCGCGCGGTCTTGGTGAAAGCCGAATTGCTGAGCAACCGCGACGCCGACGCCGCCCTGCTGTTGCTCGAAGACAGCCTGCGCCAGCACCCCGGCAACCGCGATCTGGCGCTGGCCTACGGCCGCACCCTGTACAGCCAGGGCCGCTTTCCGGAAGCAGTCGCGGCGCTGGAAAAGCCGGCCAAGGATGCCGCCGACACCGAAGCCAATTACCTGTATTCGGTCAGCCTGTTCATGGCCGGCCGCATGGCCGAGGCACTGCCTCGATTGCAAGCCAAGGTCGAATCAGGCGAGCAAACCGGCCCGGCCGGCTGGCTGTGCGCACAAGCCGCCGAGCGCTTGAAGCAGGAAGCGGCAGCGCTGGCCTGTTATGACCGCATCCGGCCGACCGACAACCAATACCTGCCCGGCCAGCGCGCGCGCGCCGAGCTGTTGAGCCGCCGTGGTCGCTATGACGAAGCCTTGCAACACCTCGCCGCGGCTCGCGACGCCTTGGCGACCATGGAAGCGGGCGATGCCGATACCCTGACCCGGCAACAAAGCCGGCTCCTGCTTGAACAGCTGACCGTGCTGCAAAAAGCCAACCGACTCGACGAGGCCCGGGCTTTGTTCGCCGCCGAACCGGAAGCCCTGCGGCAACAGCCCGAGCCAGCCCTGCTGGTCGCCAGCTTCGGTCTTGGCGACCCGGCCGCCCAGCGCGCCGCGCTGGTCGAGCGCTTCCCTGCCAATCCGGAAGAGCGCAAGAAGTGGGTACTTGCTGCGGCGGACCTGCTTCAGGATCAGGGCTTGCAGGCCGAAGCCTTCGCCGTGGTCGATGACGCCCTGCATCAGCAGCCCGATGATCTGGAGCTGCTCTATACCCGGGCCCTGCTTGCCGAGCCGCTCGGTCAGAGCGACCGCAGCGAGGCCGATCTGCGCCGGATTCTGGCGCTCTCGCCCAACCACGCCGATGCCCAGAATGCGCTCGGCTACACCCTGGCCGATCTGAACCGCCAGCTCGATGAGGCCTATGACCTGATCCAGCGGGCGTTGCGGGTAAGACCGACCAGCGCCGCCGTGATGGACAGCATGGGCTGGGTGCTCTATCGCCGCGGCGAATTGGACAAGGCTCGTGACTGGCTCGGCCGCGCTTACGCGCTGGAGCCGGAAGCCGAGATTGCCGCCCACTACGGCGAGGTGCTGTACAAACTGGGCGAGAAGAAAAAGGCCCGCCAGATTTGGCGCGATGCGCTCGAGCAAAGCCCGAAAAGCAAAGCGCTAAAAGCTGTAATTGAGCGGCTGAAATGACAAGTATGCGCTCACTTTTCTGGCTGATGCTGACGGCGACTGTCGCGCTCACCGGCTGTGCCGGACCCCGTCAGCCGCCGCGAACCCTGTCCGAACAAGAGGCCACCATCAGCGCACTGGCGCAGTGGCAGCTCGATGGCCGCATCGCGTTGAAACGCGGCGACGAAGGCTTTTCGGCCGGCCTCGATTGGCACCAGTCCCCCACCGAATTCCGGTTCGAGCTGACCGGCCCGCTCGGCGAGACCCGGGCCCGGCTGACCGGCAGCCCAGCCCACGCCCTGCTGGAATTGCCGGACCAGCCGCCGCTGGCCAGCAGTGATGTCGAATCGCTGCTGCGCGACCATTTCGGCTGGCAATTGCCGGTTGATCGGCTGCGTTGGTGGGTCCGTGGATTGGCCGGGCCGGACACCGTGGTGCGCTCGCGCGATGAACAAGGCCGGGTCAAGCAGCTGATCGCCGACGGCTGGCAGGTCGACTACCTAGCCTGGCAGGAGGTCAACGGCCTGTGGCTGCCGAAACGTCTGGAAGCCCGCCATGACAAGCTGAGCCTCAAACTCGCCCTGTACGATTGGCAGTTGTAAGCCCCAACCCTGAAACCATCATGTCCGTCACCACGCTCACGCTGCCGTCCCCGGCCAAACTGAACCTGTTCCTGCACATCACCGGCCGTCGGGACGATGGCTATCACCTGCTCGAAACCGTCTTCCAGCTCCTCGATTACGGCGACACCATGCAGTTCCAGCGCCGTGACGACGGTGCTCTCACCCTCCAGCCCGAACTTGCCGGCGTGCCATTCGAGAGCAACCTGGTGGTGCGCGCCGCCCGTGCATTGCAGGCCGAAACGGGCTGCCCGCTCGGTGCCGACATCCGGTTGGAAAAACGCATTCCGATGGGCGGCGGCCTCGGTGGCGGCTCCTCGAATGCGGCCACCACCCTGCGCGCGCTGAACCGACTCTGGCAGCTCGGCTTGAGTGTCGATACCCTCGCCGCCATCGGCCTGCGCCTCGGCGCCGACGTCCCTGTGTTTGTCCGGGCCGAAACCGCCTACGCGACCGGCATTGGTGAGGCCCTGACGGCCGTGCAAATGCCGGCGCAATGCTTCGCCGTTTTCACGCCCTCGGTGGCAGTGCCAACTGCCGAGATTTTCCGGCACCCAGCGTTGACACGTGACACTCGCCCCTGCACAATACGCGCCCTCGCCGACCGGGGCTGGTTTGAACAAACCCGCAATGACTGCGAACCCTTGGTTCGCACGCTGTATCCGGCGGTGAACACGCTCATCGAGCGACTGCAGAATTTGGCGCCAACGCGCATGACTGGCACCGGAAGTTCGGTGTTCGCGTTGGCCCGCGATGAAACCCACGCGCAGCACCTGCTTGACGCTTGCGCCGATCTGGCGCCCGGTTTCGTCGCCCGCAGCATTCAGCGTTCGGCGCTGTTTGATTGCGCGTAAACAGTTTCGGTAGGGGTATCGCCAAGCGGTAAGGCAGCGGGTTTTGATCCCGCCATTCGGAGGTTCGAATCCTTCTACCCCTGCCACTTATTTCTGACGTGAGTGGTGACATCGTTTCAGCACCAATCAGGTCAAGGCAGCACAGCGGGTTTTGATCCCCCACACGATTGGCGGAGGTTCGAATCCTTCTACCCCTGCCACTTATTTTTGCTTTGAGCTGATGCTTGATGTCAGCTTAAGGTACGCAGAACTTCTCCTTCGGGCGCGTGCCGCGCCAACAGCTCTGTCGGGGTTCCTTATGTCGGACATGATGCTCTTCAGCGGCAATGCCTGCCCTGAACTCGCCCACGCCATCGCTGCTCGTCTGAACACGCAAGTGTCACAGGCCACGGTCGGCAAATTCTCCGACGGCGAAATCAACATTGAAATTCGCGAGCACGTCCGCGGCAAGGATGTGTTCATCGTCCAGTCGACCTGCAACCCGACCAACGACAACCTGATGGAACTGGTGATCATGGCGGACGCGCTGCGCCGCGCCAGCGCCGGTCGCATCACCGCTGTGGTGCCGTACTTCGGTTACGCCCGTCAGGATCGCCGCGTGCGCTCGGCCCGGGTGCCGATCTCGGCCAAGGTCGTTGCCGACATGATGTCGATCGTCGGCGTCAACCGTCTGTTGACGGTCGACCTGCACGCTGACCAGGTTCAGGGCTTCTTCGACATCCCGGTCGATAACGTCTACGCGACGCCGGTGATGATCGACCATATCGCCAAGCAGCATTTCAACAATTTGATGGTGGTGTCGCCGGACGTCGGCGGCGTGGTCCGTGCCCGTGCGGTCGCCAAGCGCCTCGGTGATGTTGACCTCGCCATCATCGACAAGCGCCGGCCGCAGCCGAACGTGGCCGAAGTGATGCACATCATCGGTGAAGTCGAAGGCCGCAACTGCGTCATCATTGACGACATCGTTGACACCGCCGGCACGCTGAGCCTGGCAGCCAACGCGCTGAAAGCCGCCGGCGCCGCTTCGGTCCACGCGTACTGCACGCACGCCGTGCTGTCGGGTCGCGCGGTCGAGAACGTCCGCAAATCGGGCCTCGACAAGCTGGTCGTCACCGACACCATCCCGCTGCGTGCCGAAGCCAAAACCTGCGAGCAGATTGAAGCGATTTCACTGGCACCGCTGCTTGCGGAAGCGATTCGCCGGGTCAGCGAGGAAGAGTCGCTGTCGGAGATGTTTGTTTAACGAGTTTTGCAGGCGTGACAGGTTCACGCCTGTGCTGTTTTTGTGGATCAGCAAAACCGATCCACGAAAGTGCGGAGTATCTGGTCGCGGATACCTCGCCAACCGGTAACACAATTCCGTGTCACCGGATTTTTGGAGCATCAAAATGGCAATTACATTCGAACTCGACGCGCAAAAGCGTGATGATCAGGGGAAAGGTGCGAGCCGCCGCCTGCGTCATGCTGACTCGATCCCGGCCGTCATTTACGGCGCCGGCAAGCCGGCCCAGTCGATCACCCTGAACCACAACAAGGTGATTCTGGCGCTGGAACACGAAGCGTTTTACTCGCACATCCTGACCATCAACATCGACGGCGTTGCCGAAAAAGCGATTTTGAAGGCCGTTCAGCGTCACCCGTACAAGCCGAAGGTTCAGCACCTCGACTTCCTGCGCGTCGATGCCAACGCCAAGCTGCACACCAAAGTGGCGCTGCACTTCGTCAATGAAGCCACCTCGCCGGCCGGCAAAGCCGGTGCGCTGGTGCACCACGACATGACCGAAGTGGCCATCACCTGCTTGCCGAAAGATCTGCCGGAGTTCATCGAAGTGGATCTGGGCAACTTGGTCGTCAACCAGATCATTCACCTGTCCGACCTGAAACTGCCGGCTGGTGTCACGCTGGATGCACTGCAGCACGGCGACAACAAGAGCGTTGTGTCGGCCCACGCCCGCAAGGGTGGTGAAGAAGAAGCCGCTCCGGCTGCGGAAGCACCGAAGGCCTAATCGCCACAACCGCGTTGAACCAGCGATAATGGCCGCTCGCGTCGCACCGCGAACGGCCAGCGGGTTCAACCCAAGCAGAAGGCCGTTCGACAGGAACGGCCTTTTGTTTTTTCGCCGCGACTGCTGTTACACGGCTCAAAGCGAGATGGCTCGCTGAGCCACAACGGCGGCGCAACGGACAGGATCATGGCAGGCCTCAAACTGATCGTCGGGCTCGGCAATCCCGGTGCCCAATATGCCCAGACCCGGCACAATGCCGGCGAATGGTATGTGCGCCGTCTGGCCGACAAGTTTGGCGTGCGGCTGAGTCCGGACAGCAAGTATTTTGGCGAAACCGGCAGCGTGACCGTGGCCGGCGAAACCGTGCGTTTGCTCGTTCCGACCACCTTCATGAACCGCAGCGGCCAGGCCGTTGGTGCGTTGGCGAATTTCTACCGGATTGCGCCGAATGAGATTCTGGTTGCGCACGACGAGCTGGATATACCGCCCGGCACGCTGAAACTGAAAATCGGCGGTGGTCACGGCGGCCACAATGGTCTGAAAGACATTGTGCCGGCACTCGGCAACAGCGCCGACTTTTATCGGCTGCGCATTGGCATCGGCCATCCCGGTGCGCGCGAACTGGTCACCGGCTGGGTGCTCGGCAAAGCACC
>CAMLKQ010000096.1 GCA_946480585.1 uncultured Kangiella sp. | reverse complement strand
TTCGGGCTGTCGATATAAATGCGCAACAAGGCGCGCCGATTGAGGACCTGGTATTCCAGGCCCCACAGCTGCATGCCGGTGGCTTCGACCGCCGGCTTGACCAAGGCTTCCAATGTGGCTTTATCGGCCATTCATGACTCCGGGCGCGGACAAATTTCGCGCAAAAAAAAATGGGCACAAGGGCCCATTTCTGATTTCGAATCGGTACCGCGGTCTGCACCGGCGGCGCGTATTCGGGGTGACAAGCTTGTGCGTCTTGCCACCGGGCACTGCTGCGAGCGGCGCATTGCCTTGCTCGCGCTCCGCATCGCCATCACGGCGATGCGTTTGCTGCTGCCATCAACGCGCTCAAGCTTAGCTTGAAATTTGCGCAATCGCAGCGGCCACCAGCAAAAAAGCCCCGGTACTCGGGGCTTCTTTACGCTGTGTTACACGCTGCGTCAGAACGTCATGACATCAGCACACAGAAACCTGGTTGCGGGGGCAGGATTTGAACCTACGACCTTCGGGTTATGAGCCCGACGAGCTACCAGACTGCTCCACCCCGCGTCTGAGGGCGGGCATTATAGGCAGGCAACCCTAACTACACAAGCGGAATATCGGACGGCCGATTTGTCGGCGCAAATGCCGCTGCCGGCCACGTCGGCAGGCCTTGTGTTTGCTGCCACAGCTGGCTCGACAATGCACTGAGTGCCGTTGCCCGGCCGCTGGCCAACCACGCCGCCAGCGCCGCTGCGACGTCCGGATATTGCACGGGCGCCGGCATCGGATCGGCCAGCAGCATCGCGACCGCCTCCGGTTCCAACCGTGTCATCACCCGCGCCCGGCCCAGCTGTGCCAGCGCCTTGGCGTTGCTCTCCTGCTCGAACTGGGCGGCCAGCGGGCGCACCAGCAGTTTCTTGCCCAGCACCAGGGCTTCCGATGGCAGCTCGAAACCGGCACCGGTGACAATGCTGGCGCAATCGGCCAGATCGGCTTTGAAGCCCGCCCGCGAAAACGGGCAGAGCCGGACATGGCCATGCTGCTCGGGCGCGGTCACCGCACAATAAATGAATACCTGTTGGTCATTGAACGGCCTGAACAGCTGAACCAGATCGGCGGTGTCTTCGAAAGGCAGGTAAACCAATATCTTGTTCCGCTCTGGCGGCGGCGGTGTTGGCAAGGATTCCAGAATCGGCGGCAACAATGGCTGGCCGAAACCGTGCCAGTGCAAGCCAACCGGTTCATCAACCGGTGCCATGTGCTTCAGCACCAGCCGGGACGGGATGTTGATACCGCGTTTCGGCACCGGGTAGCGAAACGCGTATTGATGACCGACACCGACGCTGGCGACCCGCTGCCGGCGGGCAGCCCAGGCGGTAACCGGTTCGAAATCGCTTAGCACCAGATCGTAACCGGCGAGGTTCAACGACCGGATATCACGCAGCAAGGTCAATGGTCTGGCCTGCAGCACGGTTCGCAGCGAGTCAATATGGCCGTGATGCATGGCGAAGGTAAGTCCTTGCTTCACCTGAAAGTCGCCAAACAGCTCAGCGCCAAACAGCTCCTCGCGCCGCCGACCCGAGACCAGCACATCTACCTCGCAACCGACCCGTTGCAGTGCCGGAACCAGTGCCCGGGCGCGCGTAATGTGGCCGTTGCCAGTGCCTTGTACGCCATAGAGGATTTTCATCGGTCCGGACTCAGCCAAACCCCGGCCAGTGCGGCTCGGGTGCGGATACAGGAAAGCGGGAACCTGCAAACGGAAATGCGGTCGGGACGCAGGCCTGGCAGTGTCTGCCCATCAGCCCACCACGCTCAGCGCAACAGCGGCGCAGCTGCCACCCAGCACCATGCCGGCCAGGATGTCGCCGGGGTAATGGACACCGAGCAGCACCCGTGAACTGCCCACGGCCAGGGCCCAGGTCCAGGCCAGTGGCGCCAGCAGCGGGAAGAAGGCGGTGATCAGCGTTGCCCAGACCGTCGCTGCCGCGGTGTGACCGGATGGAAAGCTGAACTCATCGGACGGCATCAGATAGGGCGTCGAGCCGAGCTTTACGAAGGGTCGCTGCCGTTTGAAGCGCTTTTTCAACAGCACGTACAGCGGCACATCGAGGCTGTAGGCCACCAGCCCGGTCAGAAAGAACAGCCAGCCGGTATCGCCACCAAAGGCCGCGAACAGCAGGCCAAGACCCGCGTACCACGGGCCGTCGCCGGTGCGGGAAATCCAGCGCGACATCGCCGCCAGCTGGTCACGGTGCTTGCGCGCCGCGCACCAGCAGAAAGCGGTGGTATCGGCACGATGCAGCCTATTCAGTATCAGAGTCGTCTTTATCATGGCAGCCTGAATACTGAAGGCGGGCCATGTCAGCACCATGGCTATTTTTTGACCAAATTATGACAGTCGCGGCGCTACGGTCGGCCCCGAGGTGGCAGCCAGCGAGCGAAAACGCTATAAAGGCGCGCCGAATTTGCCTGCTCGCCGCAGGCTTTGCGTTGGGGAGTTGCCGTCATGCCGAAGCCGGGAAAAACCGGACTGGTCCGCCTGTTTGATGCCTTTGGTTATTCGATGAAGGGCTTTCAGGCCGCCTGGCAAAACGAAGCGGCATTTCGTCAGGAAGCCCTGCTGGCGATCGTGTTGCTGCCCACCTCGTTTTTTCTCGCCCGCACGGCACTTGAGCTGGCACTGCTGATCGGCGGCATCATGCTGGTGCTGGTCACCGAATTGCTGAACAGCGCCATCGAAGCCATTGTTGACAAAACCACGCCGGAAATTCATGAGCTTGCCGGTCGCGCCAAGGACATGGGCTCGGCAGCGGTGCTGTGCGCGCTGGTTGCCTGCGGTGCAATCTGGCTGTTCATCGCCCTGGATCGGTTTGTGCCGGGCTGGTTTCCGTTCCGCTGAGATTCTGCTGAGGTTCCGCTGAGCTGCCGCCACACGTGTGGTATCGCGTTGCCCTCAGCGCATCACTGTCATCGACTGGTAAACAATCCGTTATCCCGGTGTTACCTGACACCACCAGACTGCGACAAACCTGCAACCGGGTGGCGTCGTCATGCCTGCATCCAGTGCTGCCGTCTCTGTCGCAATCCCTGAACTCACCAAACCTGCCGCCGGCACGACGGCAACGTCACAGCCGCGGCACAAGAAGCCCTATTACCGAGCGATATTTTTATCGGACTTGCATCTCGGCACCAAGGATTGCCAAGCCGAGGCGCTGCTGGCCTTTCTGAAATCGGTGCGCTGCGACACGCTCTATCTGCTCGGCGACATTGTCGATCTGTGGGCGATGTCGAAACTTTCGCACTGGCCGCAATCGCATTCCGATGTCGTCCGTGCGGTGCTGTCGAAAGCCCGCCGTGGCACCCGCATCGTTTACATTCCCGGCAATCATGATCGGCCGCTGCGCCACCACGTCAAACAGGTCTTTGGCAATATCGAGTTGCAGCGCGAAGGCGTGCACGAAACCATCAGCGGCCAGCGTTACTGGCTGATTCACGGCGATGATTTCGACAGCCATGTGCGCTGCAATCGCCTGCTCGAACTGATCGGTGACAAAAGCAATGACTGGCTGGTGCGAATCAACCGTCACCTTAACCGGCTGCGCGCCCGACTGGGATTGCCGTATTTTTCGCTGGCGGGTTACATCAAACAACGCATCGGTAAAGCGCGTGCCTACATTGAACGCTATGAACAGGCGGTTGCCGAAGAAACTGCCCGGCGCGGTTTTGATGGCGTGATCTGTGGCCATATCCATGTTGCCGCCGCAAAGGATCTGGCTGGCGTTGCCTACCGCAACAATGGCGATTGGGTCGAGACCTGCAGCGCACTGGTCGAGGATGACAACGGCGACATCCGTCTGTTATTCCGGCCCTTGCAGCGACAACGCAGAGGACAGGTCGAACCGTTTTCATTGCCATCGTTGGCGGACGCCGCCTGATTTCGCTCGCCAAAACAAAACGGCCCGCAAAGCGGGCCGTTTTGTTTTGCGGCGGGCAATCAACCGCCGAATGCTTTCAGGCAGTACGCCAGTATCGTGCTCGGGAACAGGCCCAGCACCAGCATCGCCAGACCATTGGCGCTGATCGCGACGCGCATCGCGGTCGATGCGGTGATCGGCGACTTGTCGTCGGCTTGATCGAAGAACATCACCTTGACCACTTTCAGGTAGTAGTAGCAACCGATCAGCGAGAACACCGCGCCGGTCAGCGCCAGCCAGGTTTGACCTGCGTGCACCGCCGCCATGAACACCTGCAGCTTCGGCCAGAAACCGATGAACGGCGGAATACCGGCCATCGACATCATGATCAGCATCATCAGCAACGCGTACCACGGGCTGCGCTGCCACAGGCCTTTCAGATCGTTCAGGTTGTCGCTTTCAAAACCGGCACGCGACAGGAACAGGATCATGCCGAAGCCGCCGAGCGTCATCAGCGCGTAGACCAAGATGTAGAACATCGAGGCGGCGTAGCCTTCGCTGGTGCCGGAGGCGATACCGATCAGGAAATAGCCCATGTGGGCGATGGCGGAGTAAGCCAACAGCCGCTTCAGATTGCTCTGGGCAATGGCGCCGATGTTGCCAATCACCAGCGAGGCCACTGACAACGCCGCCAGCATGACGGTCCAGTCGGCTTTGACTTCCGGCATGGCCTCGGTCAGCAGGCGCATGATCATCGCAAACGCGGCGATCTTCGGTGCACTGCCAAGGAACGCGGTAACCGAGGTCGGGGCGCCGTGATAAATGTCCGGAATCCACATGTGGAACGGCACCGCGCCGAGTTTGAATGCGATACCGGCAATGATGAACACCAGCGCAAAGCGGTACAGCATCAGCGCGCCTTCATCGCTCGGCAACATGCTGAGGTGCGGGATGGTGATGTGGCCGGTCACGCCATACAGCAGTGACATGCCGAACAACAGGAAGCCGGACGCCAGCGCGCCCATGACGAAATACTTCATCGCCGCTTCCGGTGCCTGCTTGCTGTCGCGTTGCATCGCCACCATCGCATACAGCGACAGCGACATCAGTTCGAGGCCGAGGTAAATGGTCAGCAGGCTGTAAGCCGTGATCAGCACCATCGCGCCGAGCATGGCCAGCAGGCTCAGCAGGTAATACTCACCGCGCATGAACTGGCGCTCGGCGATGTAGGCGCGGGCATACAGCAGCGCAATCGCGGTAACAATGTACAGACCGACTTTCAGCACGGTGCCGAGGCCATCGTGCATGAAGTGGGCGCCGTACACCAACGCGTTCGGCAACGACGACAGATTGATGGTGATCAGCAACGCACCGAGCAGCGTCGCTTGCGCCATCCAGAAGCTGTTGCGCCGGTTCGGGCCCGGCACGAACAGATCGACCAGCATCACCACGCAGGACATGACGAGCACGAACAGCTCGGCCGCCATCGGGGCGAAAGAAAAAGTTTGCATGCCGTTCTCCAACATGGCGATTAGGCTCCCGGCAGTTTCGACTGCAGGCTGACCTGCAGCAGGTGCTGCACGGTCGGCTCCATCAGTTCCGTCAGCATCTTCGGATACAAGCCCAGCGCCAGCACGGCAAGGGCCAGTACCACCAGCATGAACTGCTCGCGACGGTTGATGTCTTCCAGCTCGGCGACATGGCTGTTGGCCACTTCACCGAACACCACCCGCTTGTACATCCACAAGCTGTAGGCAGCACCGACGATGAGCGTGGTTGCCGCGAGAATCGCATACCAGAAGTTGGCGCTGAACGCGGCCAGAATCACCATGAACTCGCCGACGAAACCGGAGGTACCCGGCAGACCGGCATTGGCCATCGTGAACAGCATCATCAGCGCGGCGAATTTCGGCATGGTGTTGGCGACACCGCCGTAATCACCGATCTGACGGCTGTGCACGCGGTCGTACAACACGCCGATGCACAGGAACATGGCGCCGGAAATGAAGCCGTGCGAGACCATCTGCACCAACGCACCCTGCACGCCGAGCGCGGCCTGCATGTCGTGATCATTGGCCAGCAGGGCGAAGGCGATGAAGAAGCCAAGGGTGACGAAGCCCATGTGCGCGATCGACGAATAGGCGACCAGCTTCTTCATGTCCTTCTGCACCAGCGCGACAAAGCCGATGTACACCACGGCGATGAGGCTCAGCGCGATCATGACGTCGGCCCAGGCCAGCGACGCATCCGGCGCGATCGGCAGGTTGAAGCGGACAAAACCGTAGGTACCCATCTTCAGCATGATCGCGGCCAGCACCACCGAACCGCCGGTTGGCGCTTCGACGTGCGCATCCGGCAACCAGGTGTGAACCGGGAACATTGGCACTTTCACCGCAAATGCGATCAGGAAGGCAGCGAAAATCCAGTGCTGCACGTCCAGTGACATCGGCAGTTTGTGCAGATCGAGAATGCTGAAGCTACCGGCCTGAATGGCCATGTAAATCAGCGCGATCAGCATGAACACCGAACCGAAGAAGGTGTACAGGAAGAACTTGATGGTCGCGTAGACGCGGTTCGGGCCGCCCCAGATACCGATGATGAGGAACATCGGCACCAGCATCGCTTCCCAGAACACGTAGAACAGCATCGCATCAAGCGCGGCGAACACGCCGTTCATCAGACCGGTCATGACCAGGAAGGCCGCCATGTACTGCGAGACCTTGGTTTCGATCACTTCCCAACCGGCGATCACGACGATCACGGTGATGAATGAGGTCAGCAGGATGAGCGGCATCGAGAAGCCGTCGACACCCAGCGCGTAATTGATGGTCAGGCCGGAAATGCTGAACCACGGACTCAGTTCGCCAAACTGCATGTTGGGCGTTGTGAGATCAAAGCCGGTGTACAGCGGCACACAGAGCGCCAGCGTAATCAGCGAGGTAATCAACGCCAACCACTTGGCCGTGCTGCCGTTGTTGCGCTCACCGGCACCGAACAGCACCAGCAGGGCGCCGACGATCGGCGTCCAGACCAGCAGGCTGAGCAGGGGAAGAGTTGTCATGTTCGAGTGGCCCCTTGCTTAGACACGGAAATACAGCCAGCCGATCAACAGCAGCAAGCCGATGATCATGCCGAATGCATAGTGATAGAGATAACCGCTCTGCAGCTTACGCAACTGCACTGCCAGCTTGCCGACACCCTTGGCGCTGCCGTTGACGATCAGACCGTCAATCAGCTGGGTATCGCCATGCTTGGACAAACGCCCACCGAGCCGCACCGAACCGTTGGCGAACAGCGCCTGGTTGATGTCGTCGAAGTAGTATTTGTTGATCAGCAAGGTGTGTACGGCTTTCAACTTGGCCTGCGCGACGTCGGCAATCTTCGGGTTCTTGACCCAGATGAACCAGGCGGTGAACACACCGGCAGCCGCGAGCCAGAACGGCACGGTCATCGGCGCGTGCAGGGCAAACGCCACCCAGCCGTGTTCCAGATGCTCGGCCACAACGGCCAGCGAGTTGTGCTCCGGTGCGACATAAATGACGCCCTTGAAGAAGTCACCCGCCAGCATCGGCTCGGCCCAGAACCAGGCCACGATCACCGACGGAATCGCCAGCAGAATCAACGGCAGCGTGATCACCCACGGCAGGTGATGCGGCACGCCGTGATCATCGTGATGACCATGATGGGTGTGGCTGCCGTGTTTGGCGTGACCATCATCGTGCGGCACTTTGTGGTGATGGTGGTTGTCGGCATCATGGAAGCGCTCCTTGGTGTGGAACACCAGGAAGAACATCCGGAAGCTGTACAGCGCGGTGATGAACACACCGGCCAGCACGCAGACATAGGCATAACCCGAGCCGGCGATGTTCGACGCATGCACCGCTTCGATGATCGCGTCTTTCGAGTAGAAGCCGGAGAAGAACGGCGTGCCGATCAGCGCCAGCGAACCGAGCAGCGCGGTGATCCAGAC
>CAMLKQ010000095.1 GCA_946480585.1 uncultured Kangiella sp. | reverse complement strand
CGTCAATCCAGACAACGTCGTGGCGGTCGCAGTGGCGACAAGGCTGGCGGTCGTGCCGGGGGTTGCCAGTGGCGTTGTGGGACTGGCCGGCCGCAGCTGAACCTGCAGCGGCGCCAGGGCCAGGATCTGCAACTGCAGGGCGGTGCCCGGCGGAAATGCCCGGTCAGCCGGCACCGGCAGGCTGATCGGCCCTTGTTGGCTGGTCAGCACCAGCAGATTGCCGTCACGGCGATTGACCACGACATCGAGGATGGCGCCGGCCTGCCAGGTTTTCAGCTGGCCGGACTCGGCCAGTTGGCGCAGGCTGCGCAGGTCCGACACCGTGACCGCAACGATGGGTGAAAGAGGCAGGGAGGGCAGGACCATGGCGGTGATCGTCAGCTCGCGGTAACGGTTGTGATCAAATCAACAAGCGGACAAACCGGTCGGGCAATTGATCCAGATCGGGACCGCGTGACGGTGACACGCTGGTATTATAGGCGCCGATTTCCCGTCGCCCTTGTCCGGAGTTTCACGCGTGAGCGCGTCCGTCCAGTCAGCCCCTGTCGTATCGGGTGCCGTTCGTATCGGTGTGGTCACGGTTTCCGATCGCGCCAGCCGGG
Organism: uncultured Kangiella sp.; assembly: GCA_946480585.1. Next base: position 7,272 of record CAMLKQ010000095.1, on the reverse strand, counting down.
GCGAATATGAAGACAAAGGTGGCCCCGCCATCCTCGCCGAATTGCAGCGGATGCTGAAGACGCCGTTCGAGCCGCTGCCCCGCGTCATTCCCGATGAGCGTGATTTGATTGCGGTCACTCTGCGTGATTTGCGTGATCAGGGCTGCTGCCTCATCGTCACCACCGGAGGCACCGGCCCGGCGCCGCGCGATGTGACGCCGGAAGCGACCCGCGATGTCTGTGATCGCATACTCGACGGCTTCGGCGAGTTGATGCGGGCAGTCAGTCTGCAAAAAGTGCCGACGGCGATTTTGTCGCGTCAGCTGGCCGGTACCTCCGAGCGCTGCCTCATCATCAACCTGCCGGGCAAACCGTCCGCCATTCGCGATTGCCTCGAAGCGGTGATGCCGGCGGTGCCCTATTGCATCGATCTCATCGGCGGCCCGTATCTGGAAACGCATCCAGATGTGATCAAAGCGTTCCGGCCGGCTTCTTCATGACCGATTCCGCGGTGCTTTCCCAGCCTGTTACGCCGGTTGCCAGCGTTCGCCTGCAGGTCGATGCGCTGTCGGTGCAGCGTGGCGATCGCGAACTCATTTCGGATTTCTCTTTCTCCTTGCACGCCGGCGAAGGCGTGCATTTACTCGGCGCCAATGGCGCCGGCAAAACCAGTCTGCTGCGGGTGCTCGCCGGGCTGGCGCCAGCCGCGGCGGGAAGTTACACACTTGCACCCGGCTGCCGCAGCATTTATCTCGGTCACGCGCTCGGTTTGAAGCCGGAGCTGACCGTCGAAGAAAACTTGCTGTTTCTGCTTCGCCTCAGCGGGCAAGCGGCGCTTTGTCCGCTCGATGAAGCGTTGCAGGCGGTCGGTATTGCCCGTTATTTCGATGCCCGGGTTGGCAGCCTGTCGGCCGGACAGAAACGCCGGGTTGGTCTCGCGCGCTTGCTGCTCGAGCCGGCCGGCCTGTGGCTGCTCGATGAACCGTTTGCCGCGCTCGACGTCAAAGCCGCCGCGTGGCTCTGCCGTCGCATTGAGACGTTTGTTGGCAGCGGTGGCAGCGTGTTGCTGACCAGCCATCAACCGGTTGCCACGACGCCACCTTTGCGCGAACTGGTGTTGGGAGTGCGCGCATGCTGAACGTTCTGTTGCAGCGCGAGCTGAAACTGGCATGGCGGCGCCCGGCGGAACTCGCCAACCCGTTGGTGTTTTTCCTGTTGGTGGTGTCGCTGTTTCCGTTTGCGGTGTCGCCGGAGCCGGCCGATCTCGCCAAGATCGCGCCCGGTGTGCTCTGGGTGGCGGCGCTGTTTGCCAACATGCTGACGCTGGAATTGTTTTATCGCGGTGATTTTGAAGACGGCAGTCTGGAGCAGCTGATGCTGGTCAGTCAGTCGCCGGCGCTGATTGCACTCAGCAAGGCGCTGGCGCAGTGGTTGTTGTGCGGCTTGCCGTTGTTGTTGTTGTCGCCGCTGCTGGCGTTGACCTTGGCGTTGCCGGTCGAGGCCTGGCCGGCGCTGATGGCGAGTTTGCTGCTCGGCACGCCGGTTTTCTGTTTGATTGGCAGCGTCGGCATGAGCCTGACGGTGGGGTTGCGCCGCGGCGCCATTTTGCTGGCCCTGTTGGTGCTGCCACTGCTGATTCCGGTGCTGATTTTCGGGGCCAGTGCGGTGACGTCCGCCAGTCAGGGTTTGCCGTATAACGGCCAGCTGGCATTCATGGGCGCCTTGCTGATGTTTACCTTGGCACTGGCGCCGGCCGCTGCGGGTGCGGCGTTGAAAGTGTCGATCAGCAGCTGAACGATTACCTATTCATTGATCAATGGCCGCGTGCACGGTGCCGCGGTTGACGCAACAAGAGAGCGGTATGGGGACTTGGACCTGGTTTCACAAATGGGGCTCACCCAAGTGGTTTTATGACATCAGCGGTCGCTGGATGCCATGGCTGTTCGGCTTGTCAGCGTTGCTGTTTGCCTATGGCCTGGTGCAGGGACTTTATATCTCGCCAGCGGATTACCAGCAGGGTCACTCGGTACGGATCATGTACCTGCATGTGCCAGCGGCCTTCTTGTCGATGTTCATTTACGTGCTGATGGCGTCGGCATCGGCCGTGGGCTACATCTGGAAAATGAAGTTCGCGCCGGCACTGGCGGCGGCGGCGGCACCGATCGGTGCCGCCTTCACATTTCTCGCGCTCTTTACCGGCTCCGTCTGGGGCAAACCGACCTGGAACACTTGGTGGGTGTGGGATGCCCGCATTACGTCGGAATTGATCCTGCTGTTTCTGTATTTCGGTTTCATGGCCTTGCGCCACGCCTTTGATGACGTCCAGACCGGTGACCGCGCTGCCGGCGTGCTGGCCATGGTTGGCGTCATCAACGTGCCGATCATCCATTTCTCGGTCGACTGGTGGTACACGCTGCACCAAGGTGCGACCATTTCGCGGCTCAGCAAGCCGACCATCGACAGCGAAATGCTGATCGCCCTGCTGGTCATGATCGTCGCCCATTTCTTGCTGTTTTTCGGTCTGCTGTTCCGGCGTGCCCGCAATGAAGTGTTGTGGCGCGAGCGGCAGGCAAGCTGGGTGCGGGAGTTGGTCAAATGAGCAGCGAGTTCAACAGCTTTGCCGAGTTCCTGGCGATGGGAACGCATGGTTTCTATGTCTGGCTGGCCTATGGCGTCGGCCTGTTGGTGTTTTTGTTCTTGCTGCTGGAACCCGGTTGGCGCCGTCGCCAGCTGCGCAGTCGGTTGCAGGCGTTTTATCGCCGCGAGCAGCTGGATGCGCAAGCGGATGCGGCCGCCCGTCAACCGAAAGCCAATCTGGAGTGAGTGATGTCGATGAAACCGGAACGTAAGCGTCGTTTGTTTCTGGTGCTGGGCAGTGTGTTGGCGGTCGCCATCGGTTTGGCGCTGGTGCTCTATGCCATGCGACAAAACATCAACTTTTTCTATACCCCGACCCAGATCGTCAGTGGCGAAGCGCTGCAGCAGGCGGGGCTGGACAAAACCATCAACATTGGTGGCTTGGTCGTCAAAGGCAGTGTCAAACGCGACCCGAGTTCATTGAAGGTCGAGTTCAAGCTGTCGGATACCGAAAGTGAAGTGACCGTGTTTTATGAGGGCATCCTGCCGGATCTGTTCCGCGAAGGGCAGGGCATCATCGGCATAGGCAAACTGACCTCGGACAACACCGTGCAAGCGAGCCAGATTCTCGCCAAGCACGATGAGAATTACATGTCGCCGGAAGTCGCGGCCGCCATCAAGGAAGCGGAAGATCGCGCCAAGGCCAAACTGCAGCAGCAGCGTGCCGCGGAAGCGGCGGGTGCAGCGGCAACCTCGGACAGCAACGTACCGACTACGGAGTCGGCACCGGCGCAAGGATACACACCATGATTCCGGAGTTGGGTCACTTTGCGCTGATTCTGGCGCTGCTGATTGCCGTCGTGCAGGCGCTGGTACCGCTGATCGGCAGTTACCGCGGCGATGTCGGCTGGATGCGGGTCGGCAAGCCGGCGGCCTATCTGCAGTTTGGTTTGCTGCTGTTGAGTTTTGCCTGCTTGTCATATGCCTTTGCCAGCAACGATTTCACTGTGCAGTACGTGGCGAACAACTCCAATTCGCGGCTGCCGCTGTACTACCGGTTGTCGGCGGTCTGGGGCGCGCATGAAGGTTCGCTGCTGCTCTGGGCGCTGGTGCTGGCCGGCTGGACCTATGCGGTCGCGCGCAAGAGCGCGCAGTTGCCGCTGGTGCTCGGTGCACGTGTGCTGTCGGTGATGGGCATCATCGCTATCGGTTTTCTCAGTTTCATGCTGTTTACCTCGAATCCGTTTGAACGGACCTTGCCGATGTTCCCGGTTGAAGGCCGCGATCTGAATCCGCTGTTGCAGGATTTTGGTTTGATCGTCCATCCGCCGATGTTGTACATGGGTTATGTCGGTTTCTCGGTGGCGTTTGCGTTTGCCATCGCGGCTTTGCTGGGCGGCAAACTCGACAGCGCCTGGGCGCGCTGGTCGCGGCCGTGGACCACGTGGGCGTGGATCTATCTCACCGCCGGCATCACGCTCGGTTCGTGGTGGGCCTATTACGAGCTTGGCTGGGGTGGCTGGTGGTTCTGGGATCCGGTCGAGAACGCCTCGTTCATGCCGTGGCTGGCTGGCACTGCATTGATGCATTCGCTGGCGGTTACCGAAAAGCGTGACGGTTTCAAAGCTTGGACCGTGTTGCTCGCGATCTGCGCCTTCAGCTTGAGCTTGCTCGGTACCTTCCTGGTGCGCTCCGGCGTGTTGACCTCGGTGCATGCGTTCGCCTCCGATCCGGAACGCGGCATGTTCATTTTGGCATTCCTCGCGGTCGTGATTGGCGGCTCGCTGCTGTTGTTCGCGTTGCGGGCGGCCGACATTCGCAGTCAGGTCGAGTACAACCTGGTATCGCGGGAAATGGCTTTGCTCGGCAACAACGTGCTGCTCGCCATTACGACGCTGATGGTGCTGCTCGGCACCTTGCAGCCGTTGATTGTCGATGCGCTGAATCTCGGCAAGATTTCGGTCGGGCCGCCGTACTTCGATTTCATGTTCACGCTGTTCATGTTGCCGCTGCTGGTTTTACTCGGCTTTGGCCCGCAACTGCGCTGGCGTAGCGATGACGGGCGCGCGCAATTGAAAATGCTGCTGCCGTGGTTGCTGGCTGCCGTTGCTGGCGCTCTGGGTCTGCTGCAACTGGCGGACCGATTCCACGCATCGGCGCTGTTGGCCGTGTCGTTGGCGTTGTGGATTGTGTTTTCCTTGCTGCGCGATCTGTTGCAACGCCTTCGCAACAAGCGTTCGAAACTGGCGGGTGTCGGTCAGCAGCCGCGGGCGTGGTGGGGCATGGTGCTGGCACATGCCGGCATCGCCGTGGTGACCGTCGGTGTGGTGCTCAGCAGTTTGTACAGCGTCGAGCGCGATTTGCGCTTGGCACCGGGTGATTCGGTTGATATCGGACCTTACCAGTTCCGGTTCCAGCGACTGCGTGACATCGATGGTCCGAATTTCCACTCGACCCGCGCGATTTTTGAAGTGCGCGAAGGCGACAACGTCATTGCCCGGTTGCGGCCGGAAAAACGCACCTACACTGCCTCTCGGCAGAGCATGACCGAAGCGGCTATCGATCCGGGTTTGACTCGCGATTTGTACGTCGCAATGGGCGAGCCGCTCGACAACGAAGCCTGGGCCATCCGTGTGTATTACAAACCGTTTGTCCGCTGGATCTGGCTCGGTGGCGTGCTGATGTCGTTCGGCGGCATGTTGGCCGCGACCGATCGGCGTTATCGCGTCGCGGTCAAGCAACAAGAGGCCAAAGTCGCCGTGGAAGGGGCGAAAGCATGACCGATTCCAAACTCCCGGAAACCGTATCGGCAACGGAATCGTCAGCAATGGCATCGGCAGTGCCCGCCAAATCGTCCGGATTGCCGCTGCGTTTTCTGGCGCCGCTGCTGATTTTCGTCGCCTTGCTGGTGCTGTTCTTTGTTGGTCTGGGCAAAGATCCGACCGAATTGCCGTCGGTGCTGACCGGCAAACCGATGCCGGCATTCCAGTTGCCGGTGCTGGGCGAAGAGACCCGGGTGCTGACCCAGAATGATCTGCGTGGCAAACCGTACTTGCTGAACGTCTGGGCTACCTGGTGTCCGACTTGTTATGTCGAGCATCCGTATTTGCTGGAGCTCGCCAAACAGAATCGCATCCGACTCGTTGGCCTGAACTACAAGGATGATCGCAACAAGGCACTGCAGTATCTGGCGAAGCTGGGCAATCCGTATGAAACGACCTTGATCGATGCCGACGGTATGTTGGGGATCGATCTGGGCGTTTATGGCGCGCCGGAAACCTTTCTGGTGTCGGCGGACGGGGTCATTCTGTATCGCCGTGCCGGCGATCTGAATGAGCGCGTCTGGCAGGACGAGATCGTGCCGCTGCTGGCGCAAGCCGGGGTGCAACCATGATGCGGGTGTTCTTGTTGGTCATTGCCGGGCTGTGGGCGGGCAGTAGCCTCGCCGATATCGATGCCTATCCGTTTGATTCTCTCGAGCAGGAACAACGCTTCCGCACCTTGGTGGAAGAATTTCGCTGCCCGAAATGTCAGAACCAGAATCTCGCCGACTCGAATGCGCCACTCGCCAAGGATCTGCGCCAGATCATCTACACCCAGATCAAGGCGAATGCCAGCGACGAACAGATCGCCGATTTCCTGCAGCAGCGCTACGGTGATTTTGTGTTGTACCGGCCGCCGTTGAAAGCCAGCACCGTGCTGCTGTGGTTCGGCCCGGGATTGGCGCTGCTGGCGGTGTTGGCCGCGGTGTTCATGTGGTATCGGCGTCGGCCGCAGGCGGCATCGGCGCCGCTGTCGGAACAGGAGCAGGCGCGCTTGCGGGCATTGCTTGAACAGGATAAGCGCGAATGAGCGTCATGATGTTTCTGGCGGTGATCGCCATTTTGCTGTTGCTGGTGTTGTTTGTGCTGTTGCGACCGTTGTGGTTGCAGGACACGGCGGATACCGACCGCCTGGCACTGAACAAGACGCTCTATCGCGAGCGTGCGGCGGAGCTGGAACAGTTGCTGGCCAGCGGTGCCATCGATGCCGAAGAAAAAGCCCGGCGTGATGCCGAAAACGCGCGCCGTCTGTTGGCGGACGTGGAGCATGCCGAGGCCCGCGCCCCGGTGCCGACAACGCGCTTGCCACTGGTGCTCAGCTTGTCGATTGCGCTGCCGCTCTTGGCGGCGCTGGTGTACTGGCAGATCGGCAGTTTCACCCAAGTGAAGGCCTGGCAATCCTTGGATGCCACGGAAGTCGGTGATCAGCGCAACATGGTCGACATGCTGCTGATGCTGCGCACCCGCTTGCACGATGATCCGGAAGATCTGGAAGGCTGGTATTTGCTCGGTCGTTCCTACCTCAGCATGGAGCGGCCGCGGGAAGCGCTGCAGGCGTTTGATCACGCCCGCAAGCTGAACCCGAACGAGCCGGATTATCTGGTGGCCTACGCCCAGACGCTGCGGATGGCCGAGCAGGATGCGGCGCTGCCGGAAGTGGATCGGCTGCTGCGGCAAGCGTTGCAACTCGATCCGAACCATGAAGGCGCGCGGCTGCTCACCGCCTACCGCAACATGGAAACCGGTCGCTTTGATGAGGCTATTGCGGTGTTCACCGCGCTGAAGGCCAATCGCGCGGCCGACAGCGAGTCGTCAGCCATGCTCGACAAGGTGATCGCTGATGCCCGCGCGGCACAAGCGCGCGCGGCGGGTGCGCCGGCACCGGCTGGGGCTG
>CAMLKQ010000094.1 GCA_946480585.1 uncultured Kangiella sp. | reverse complement strand
GCCCTTACGCCAGCTTGCTGTATGTCGCCAACACCGCGGTCAACGTGGTGCCGGAACGTGAAGTCGCTTACCTGTCGACGTTGACGCTCGGCGTCATCGGCGCGCCGTTTGTTGAACATTTTCAGCAGCGTCTGCACGACGTGCTGAGTTCGGAAGAACCGGTCGGCTGGGAAAACCAGATCAGCGACGGCGGCGAACTGACCTTTCGCTACAGCGTGGCGCGCGCCTCGCGCAGTTGGAGCGGCGAACTCGGCGGTGCGCCGGGTGAGTTGACCACCACGTTGCGCGCCTCGGTTGGATATCTGACTGAAGCGAGCATCGGTTTTGCTACCCGCTTCGGCGACATCAAAACGCCGTGGTGGAGTTACAACCCGCAGATCGCCGACTACGCCGAAAAATCGGTGCCGCTGGCGGCCAGCGAAGGCAATGCGCCGGAGCAATACGTTTGGGCGGGCGTGAACATTCGGGCGCGTGCTTACAACGCGTTTCTGCAAGGCCAGTTCCGCGACAGCGAAGTGACCTTTGATCGCGACGAGCTGCGGCCGGTCGTGTTCGAAGCCTGGCTCGGTTACACCTACGCCTGTGAAAACGGCTGGCGCTACTCGTATGTGTTGCGCGGCCAGAGTTCGGAGATTGAACACGGCCCCGGCGATCGCAGCGTGGTCTGGGGCGGGCTGATTATCAGCCACAGCTATTGAGTTTCATTTTTCAATTTGCCAGCGAGCACGAACAGGAATTCAAGGCATGTTTTGGCTGATGGCAAAAGCACACGTAAAAGCCGACAACGGTAAGGAGTCTGTCATGACTGAAGCAGCAAAGAAATTCTTGAGCAATGAACCGGCCGGCGAGTTGTTCACGCCGATCACTGTTGGCCGCTGGCAGCTGCCACACCGGGTAGCGATGGCGCCGATGACGCGTTCACGCGCCGGTCAGCCGGGCAATATTCCGACCGAGCTGATGACCGAATACTACCGTCAGCGCGCCGGTGCAGCGCTCATCATCACCGAAGCGACGCAAGTGTCGGCACAGGCGCAAGGTTATGCCTGGACGCCGGGCATTCACACGCCGGAGCAAGTCGAAGGCTGGAAAAATGTCACCGCCGCCGTGCACAAGGAAGGCGGCAAGATTGTCGTTCAGCTCTGGCACGTCGGCCGCATTTCGCACCGCGCGCTACAGCCGGGCAAGCAATTGCCGGTGGCACCGAGCGCGATCAAGCCGGAAGGCAATGCCTTCATTGTCGATGACAGTGGCAATCCGGCGTTCGTGCCGTTTGAAACACCGCGTGCGCTTGACCGCAACGAGATCCACGGCATCGTCGCCGATTTTGTCAGCGCCGCGCGCAATGCCATTGACGCCGGTTTCGATGGCGTGGAAATTCACGCTGCCAACGGCTACCTGCTCGATCAGTTCCTGAACACGGTCAGCAACCAGCGCGATGACGAATACGGTGGCACTGTGGCCAACCGTGCCCGCTTGCCGCTGCAAGTGGTCGATGCGGTTGCGGCCACCATCGGCGCCGATCGCGTCGGTGTCCGCCTGAGCCCGCTCGGCCATTTCAACAGCATGGGCATGGACGATCCGGAAGCGATGTACAGCTACCTCGCTGAAGAGTTGAACAAGCGTGGCCTCGCTTACCTGCACGTGATTTCGCCGCGTTCGCAAGTACCGGCTGACGATGGCAAGCAAGTGCATCTGGCTGATCGGGTGCTGAAAGCGATTCGCTCGCGCTATGACGGCGTGCTGATGCTGGCTGGTGGTTTTGATCGCGCCAGCGCCGAGACCTCGCTGGCGAGTGGCGAAGCGGATCTGCTGGCGTTCGGCAAGCCGTTCCTGGCCAATCCGGATCTGCCGAAGCGCTTGCAACTGCGCGCCAAACTGAACGAGCCGAACCCGCAATCCTTTTACGGCGGAGGGGCATCCGGCTATACGGATTATCCCTTTCTCGCTTCCTAAGCATTTGCTGTATCCGGCGCTGCGGTCGGCCTCGTGACGGCCGCTGACGCCGGCCAGCAGCGCGCGTTGGTATTTGCCAGTCGCGCTTGATGCCGATCGCTTGATCGCGATGGCAAACGGTTCACCGGGGCACGGCTTTCGCGTCAGCTTTTCACAGGGGATGACGCGAAAGTCCGTGCCACGTTTTTTCAGGGAGAGGGTCATGTCCGCTGTGTCTTCCCAGCTGGCGCTGGGTTTTGCCTTGCTCGCGGGCGCGGTGATTCCGATTCAGGCCGGCGCCAATGCGACGCTCGGGCGCAATCTGGGTCATCCGTTGTGGGCGACGCTGGTGTCACTGACCGTGAGCGCACTGATTGGCCTCGCCGTCATTGCCTGGCTGCGCGTGCCGATGGCGGCGACCGCAGTGGCCGCGAAAGGACCGCTGTGGAGCTGGATCGGCGGCATTTGCGGACTGGTGTATGTGCTGTCAGCGGTGGCGCTGGCGCCAAAACTTGGCGTCACAACGTTCATGGCAGCGGTGGTGGCCGGTCAGGTCGTGATCGCGCTGATGCTGGATCACTTCGGCCTGTTTGGTCTGGCCGAGCGTGCCATCACATGGCCGCGCGTGCTGGCGGCCATGTTGATCGTCAGTGGCGTTTTGCTGCTGCATTTCAGCAGTCACTCGAAGCCGGTTGACCGCAATACCTTGTCTGCTGATACGTTGCTGTCGGTACCGACGTCGGTGTCCGCACCGGTGCCAGAAAAAGCCAGCCAACCGTTACGCTAACGGCAGGAAAATATCGACCACGGCTTCGTGGGCTGGCACATCCGGAAAGAATTTTACCCGCTGCAGAAACAGCGGAAACTCGCCGGGCTGTTCGCCACTCTTCGGTAGCCAGTCGCGATACAACGTTGTGATCGCGCTTGCCAGCTGGTCATCACTGCCGACATGGCGCAGCACCGCGCAGCGGCAGGCCGGCAGCCATTTCTCGACGATCCCTTCTTCATTGCTTGCCAGCGGTGCGCTGATCGCGGCACACAGATCAAAACGGTATTCGTCGGCAGATACCAGTTCCGGGTCGTCATACAGAATATTGAACGTTGCACTTTTTGACGGTGGTAGTTGATTGGCTTTGCGCCAGGCAATGAAGCGGCGAATGCTGTCGCCGAGCTGGCGCGGATCACCGCGGTGTTCCAGCACCGCAACGCGGGTGGCGGGAAATTCGCTGATGCGAACGGTCGTCATGCTGGCGGAAGTGGCGTCGAGATTCGGCATACGTAACAGGCTCGCAGTGGTCAGCGGCAGCTGGCGTTCATGCCAGTGCAGCCAGTCGGGTTGGTGGCGAAATTCACTCGGGCTTTGTCCGGACCATTGCCGAAAAGCGCGACTGAACGATTCGCTGTTCTGGTAGCCACAGGCGAGCCCGATGTCGGTAATCGATTGTTCGCTGCGAAACGCTAGCTGGTAGCTGGCGCGTTTCAGCCGCAACAGCTGCACATACTGATGCACGCTGAGGCCGAACACCGCGCGGAACACCCGGTGCAAATGAAACGGCGACAGCGCGGCCCGTGCCGCCAGTGTGGTCAGTGACAAGGATTCATCAAGCTGTTGCTCGATATAGGCCAGCACCGGCTGCAGCCGGACAACATAAGCAGATGGGGCAGTGGACATCAAACAGGCTCCGTGACCGCGCCACGATAGCGACCGGGCAGCGTGCTGACCTGACCATTCTTGCGCTTTTTGGTCTGCACGATCGATGTGTTGCAGGCGGCGACCGCACTACAGGAAATGGCGGTGCCGGTACGATAACGGGCGCTAACTCAGCGCGGCAAGTGTTGCTGGTTGACCAGCGCGACAAACTCGGCGAGCGGCAGCGGCTTGCTGAACAGGTAGCCCTGAAAGCCGCGACAGCCGAGCCGCAGCAGGCGGTCGCGTTGATCTTCCGTTTCGATGCCTTCGGCGATGACGCCGAGCTGCATGGCCTGCGCAAGACCGAGGATGGCACTGACGATCGCTTCGTCACGCGGGTCGCTGCCCAGATGATGAACAAAGGCGCGGTCGATTTTCACTTGATCGAGCGGCAGCCGCTTCAGATACGACAGCGACGAATAGCCGGTGCCGAAATCGTCCAGTGAAAAACCAAGACCATGCGCCCGCAGGCGTTCCATCCGGTTGATCGCTTCTTCGACATTTTCCAGCACGCTGCTTTCGGTCAACTCCAGTTTCAGCCGGCGCGGATCGCAAGCGCTCCGGCGCAGTGTGTCAGCCAGTTCGGTTTCAAAATCGCGTTCGCGGAATTGCCGGGCGCTGAGGTTCACCGCCAAGGTCAACGCGGCGAGTGCCGGGTCATCAGCCCAGCGCGCCAGCGTCTGACAGGCCTCCTGCAACACAAACTGGCCAAGCGGAACAATGAAGCCGGTGTCTTCGGCAAGCGGAATGAATTCCCCGGGCGAGATCGCCGGCAGGCCCGGTGGTTGCCAGCGCAGCAGCGCTTCGGCGCCGCAAATGCGGCCGTCCTGATCAACCTGCGGCTGGTAGTGCAGCTGCATTTCCTGTTGCTGCAAGGCGTTGCGCAGCCGGCGGTCGAGTTTCGCCCGCTTGTCGACAGTCGCCTGCATGCTGGCGCTGTAGAAATGGGCCTTGTTGCGACCGGCCGCTTTGGCGGCATACATCGCCATGTCAGCTCGTTGCAGCAAGAGATCAAAATTGTCGCCATCCTGCGGATAGACGGTGATGCCGATGCTGCCACTTAGCGACAGATCTTGTTCGGCGAGCCGCAGCGGTTGCTGCAGCTGCTGCAGGATGCAATGGCAGATCCGCTCCAGCGCGGCCATGTGCTGAAAATCCGGGATCAGCAGCAGAAATTCATCGCCGCCTTGCCGGCAAATGGTGTCGGTGTCGCGCACGCAGCCTTGCAGCCGCGTCACCAGCTGTTGCAACACGGCGTCACCGGCGGCGTGGCCGAGCGTGTCGTTGATGACCTTGAAATGGTCGAGATCGAGGAATAGCAAGGCGACGCTGCTGCCGCGCCGATCGGCAGTGGCTTTCGCCTGCAGAAAGCGATCGCGCAGCAGGGTCCGGTTCGGCAAGCCGGTCAGGGCATCGTGATGGGCAAGAAATTCAATATGCGCTTCCGATTGCTTGCGGGCGCTGATGTCGCGGACCGTACCGACCACGTGCGGCAGACCGTCGAGCAGCAGATGACCGAGATGGATTTCGGCATCGAACTCGCTGCCATCGAGTCGACGGTGACGCCATTCGAACACTTGCGCGCTACCCGCCATCGCCGCGCCGATCAGTCGCGAGGCGGCTTCGGCCGACCGCTCGCCGGAGGGTTGTCGCTCCGGTGACAGATCAATTGGTGTCAGCGTCAGCAATTGTTCGCGCTGGGCAGCAAACAGCGTACATGAGGCCTGATTGGCGTCGACGATTTCACCACTCGCTTTGACCACCAGCACGCCGTCGGCGGAGCTGTCGAACAAGGTTCGGTAGCGCTGCTCGGCTTCGCTGAATGCCTGTTCGATGCGGACAAGTTCATTGACGTCGATGTCGAGACAGAACAGCGTTGCGTCGTGGTGCTCGGTTTCGACTACGGTGTGGCTGGAATAGACGTGCACCAGATGACCGTCCTTGTGTTGCAGGGCAAGACGCGCCGCCGGCACCCCTTGCTTGTGTTCGAACATCCACTGGACATCGCGCCGCACGATATCGCGTGCCGGCGCCGGAATGATGAGCTCGTACAGGCTGTTGCCGAGCGCTTCGGCCTGGCTATAGCCATAGAGTTTGGTTGAGGCGGGATTCCAGTAGGTGACGGTGCCATCCGGCGCATAACCTTGAATGGACAGCGCATCGACGTTTTCAAAGATGGCGCGAAAACGGGCTTCGCTGATGCGCAGCGCATCCAGCAATTGTTGCGGCAGTGTCGCTGCCGGTTCGTCGGAAACTGTCGAGAGAGAATCGCGCGGGGTGTCAGCCGGCGCCTGCCGGTCCGTGGCCATGTTCACCTTCCTTGCCCCGATTGCGGGGGCCACCTTGAAAGGTAGGTGAAACGGCCAGTTTTGCCAGCGTCTTCGCAGTGGCGTACCGCAGTATCAGAACTTCATTTGCAGGCTCAGCTCGTAGCTGCGTGGCGCACCGAGCAAAATCTGGTTGGGGTAGGTGGTATCGCTCCACGGTGCGTACAGCTCATCGCTGGCGTTGCGGACGTTGAACGCGACCCGGTAGCGTTCTTCGGCGTAGGCGACAAAAGCGTTGATCAGCGTGTAACGATCCAGCGTGATCCGGTTCTGGCTGTCGGCGAAACGCTCGGAAACGTAATAGAAACCGGCGCCGATTTCGATCGGTAGTTCGGCAATTCGGTTGATGCTGGCCCACAGGCTGGCCATTTGTTCCGGAGCATTGACGGGCCGGTTGCCATCGACATTGGCATCAATGACCGCGTCGTAATAGCGATCGTAATGGCTGTCGGTGTAGGCCAGGTTGCCGCCGAGCCGGACGTCGTCCGTCAGTTGCGCACGCAGCGCCAGTTCCAGGCCTTTTGCATCCTGTTCGTTGTTGATGTACGCGGCATCGCTGCGTTGCACGCGTTGGCGTTTGTGAATGTCGAACCAGGCACCGGTCAGCTCGACCCGGCCATTGGCCAACAGGCTTTTGAGGCCGACTTCGTATTGCCGGACATCGGACGGTTTGAAGCTGTCGGCAAAGAACACATTGGCGATGTCGCTCTCGAACGGATCGTGCTGCTGGCCGATGTGGCCGTACACCGACAGGGTCGGGCTTAGCTTGTGCAACAGGCCGAGGCGATAGGCCTGCTGGGCAAACGTTTTGTCGAGCAGCGTGCGGGCAATGTAGTCGCCATTGAAATTGCGCCGCCAGCGATCAAGACCGATCCACTCCTGCCGAAAGGCGAGCTCCAGTCGCGTTTGCGCTGTCAGCGCCAAGGCATTTTCCAGCACAATCGCCTGGATTTCGGTGCGCACACCGTCCGGTCGGATATCGACTGCGCCGAAGCTGCCCGCGATCGGCGCATACAAATCGACGGTATCAACAAACGGTTCCGGATTGTCGGCATCGAAGCCGATGTTGCGATCGAAGTCGTTGTCGCTCCATTCGGCACTGAGCGCGAACCGGTTGGTGCGGCCGAACCATTCGCTGAACCGGACGTAACCGGTGCGCAAACCGTGCAGGCGGCGATCATGCTGGACCAAAAGCCGATCACGCTCAACCTGTCCGCTGTCGGCATCAAAGCGATAGTTCTCGGCGTTGCGCCAATCGCGATCGGCATCGAAACGGTAGACGCTGGCATGAAGGTGGCTGTTCGGGTCGAAATCGTATTGCAGATCGACACGGGTCAACAGACTTTCCGAACCAATCAGGTGATCGTTGATGTTGTAGTTGTTGTCGAGCGTGGCGCCATCCAGCACGCGATCATCATCGGTATCGATGACGCCGCTGACCGGATCGCGGGCGACACTGCGCGGCACCAGCGGCGTGCCCCAATAGGCTGGCAGGCTGTCGTCGAGGTAGTTGAGACTGAAGCCCAGTTCCAGTTGTTCACTCGGTTGCCAACGCAGGCCGCCGGTTACGGTGAGCGATTCGGCTTCCGCGTGTTCCACCCAGCCATCGGTTTGCTGGTGGCTGATATCAAAGCGGTAGGCACTGTCTGTTTGCAACGGTCCGCTGACGCCGAGGTTTACCTGGTGACTGGCATGGCTGCCATGTTCGATGATCGCTTCCGTGACCGGTTGGCTGCCAATCACCGGTTTGCGGGTGACGAAATTGATGCTGCCAGCGGCAGCGCCCTGACCATGTTGCAACGTGGCCGCGCCTTTGGTGATCTCCAATTGATCGAGGTTGAAAGTGGTTTGCGGCCGGGTATTCAGGGTCGCAATCCCCATCGAGATGCCGTCGTGCAGCACATTCACCGAATCGCGCGAGAAACCGCGCA
>CAMLKQ010000093.1 GCA_946480585.1 uncultured Kangiella sp. | reverse complement strand
ATGGCGTGCACGTCAACATCGCTGGCGCCGGCGTCACCAAGCATGCCAAGCACAAAGCGGCAGCGGTGAAGTTGCTGGAGTGGCTGAGCTCGCCGGCAGCGCAGAACCTGTTTGCCGATCGCAATCTGGAATACCCGGTCAACCCGGCGGTGAAAGCCGATGTCAGCGTGCAGCGCTGGGGCGAGTTCAAGCCGAATCTGGTCAACGTCGCCAAGGCCGGTGAATTGCAGGCTGCAGCGGTCAAGCTGATGGACCGGGCCGGTTATCGTTGAACCGTTTTCGCTGCTGACGCTGGCGATTCGCGGTTACGCGGTCGCTCGCTTACAATCGCAATGCCGGCTTGTTGCCGGCATTGTGCTTTCTAGCCGCCCCGAATGGATGTTGTTGTCGTGACCGACGTTGCCACTTCTGCTGAGCCCACTCCTGTGCCGCACGGTCATCGCATGCGGTCGGCCAGTCGTGGCGGGCTGCGGCATTGGTCGCGCAGCCATGTCGCGGCAGCATTGATCGCCAGCCTGACGCTGGTGCCGCTGCTGGTGTTGCTGGCGCAATTTCTGGTGCCGCAGCCGGAGATCTGGAGCCATCTGCGGGAATGGGTGTTGCCACGTGTGCTGGCCAACACGTTCTGGTTATTGCTTGGCGTGATGGCCGGCGTACTCGCACTTGGCATTCCGCTCGCCTGGTTGACCGCGGTGTGCGAGTTTCCGGGCCGGCGCGTGTTTCGCTGGGCGCTACTGCTGCCGCTGGCGATGCCGGCGTATGTGCTGGCCTTTGTGCACGTCGGCCTTTGGGATTACACCGGACCGATTCAGACCCTGCTGCGCGCGCTGTTTGGTGACAGTTTGCAATTGCCGTCGGTGCGATCACGGCTGGGCGTCATTGTCGTGATGAGCTGCGCGTTTTATCCCTATGTTTATCTGCTCGCGCGCAGCGCTTTTCTCACCCAGGGCCGGCGCGCGCTGGAAGTGGCCGCCTCGCTCGGCCTGTCACCGTGGCAAGGCTTTTGGCGCGTTGCGTTGCCGCTGGCGCGGCCGGCACTGGTGGCCGGCGCGACACTCGCCTTGATGGAAACGCTGGCCGATTTCGGCACTGTCAGCGTGTTCAATTACGACACCTTCACCACCGCGATATACCAAAGCTGGTTCGCGCTCTATTCGTTGCCAGCGGCGGCGCAATTGGCGTCGCTGCTGACCGTGACGGTGCTGCTGCTGATGCTCGCCGAACGCCGCCTGCGCGCTGAGCGTCGCTACGGCAACAGCACACGCGCCAGCGCACCCCTGCCGCGCATGCGGCTGCGCGGCGCGCGCGCCTGGCTTGCCACCGGTTTCTGTTTGCTGGTGCTGTTGCTGGCGTTTCTGGTGCCACTGGCGCAGTTGCTGTTTTGGGCCGTTGAGCGTTGGTCGGACGATGTCGATTTGCGTCTGCTCGGGTTTACCGGCCGCTCGCTGTTGTTGTCATTGCTGGCGGCGCTGCTGGTCACAGCGGTAGCGTTGCTGCTGGCGTATCTGCAACGGCTACAGCGCGACCGGATCATGCACACGCTGGCGCGGCTCGGCACACTCGGTTATGCCATTCCCGGGACGGTGCTCGCGGTCGGTTTCTTCTTGCCACTCGCCTGGCTCGACAATCAACTGATCGCCTTGGCGCACGCGTTTGGCGGCGAAGGCCATGCGCTTTTGCGCGGCGGTTTGCTGACGATGTTGCTGGCGTATCTGGTGCGCTTTCTGGCGGTGGCGCACGAGCCGCTCGACAGTGGGCTCGCGCGCATCAGCCTGTATCAGGACGATGCCGCCCGCAGTCTCGGTTACACCGGTTGGCGGCTGCTGCGCACGGTGCATTTGCCGCAACTGAAGCCGGCGCTATTGACCGCGCTGTTGATGGTGTTTGTCGATGTGATGAAAGAAATGCCGATCACCTTGATGACCCGGCCGTTCGGTTGGGACACGCTAGCCGTGCGCGTTTTCGAAATGACCAGCGAAGGCCAGTGGGATCGCGCCGCATTGCCGGCAGTGGCGATTGTGCTGGCTGGCTTGCTGCCGGTCTGGTTGCTGATCCGGCAAAGTGAAACCTCCCTGCATGAGCGCACGCCATGAAACCTGATGTGATGACCACGGTGTCGACCGGGCCGGTGACAATGGCCACGCCACCGCTGCTGGCGGTGCGCGATCTCAGCCTCGGCTACAACGGCGACACGATCGTCGAGCAGCTGTCATTTACGCTTGAGGCCGGACAAATCGCCTGCCTGCTCGGCGCCTCTGGTAGCGGCAAGACCACGGTGCTGCGCGCCATTGCCGGGTTCGAGCCGGTGCGTGCCGGCGAGATTGTGTTGGCTGGCGAATGCATCAGCGCGGCGAATCGGCACAAGCCGGCGCACCAACGCCGGATCGGTATGGTGTTTCAGGATCACGCGCTGTTTCCGCATCTGAGTGTGGCGGAAAACATCGGCTTTGGTTTGCGCGCGATGGCGCGCACCGAGCGCAGTCGTGTCGTCAACGAGTTGCTGGAGCTGGTCGGCCTCGCGGCGCTTGGCAGTCGCTATCCGCATGAGTTGTCCGGTGGCCAACAACAGCGGGTGGCGTTGGCGCGGGCGCTGGCACCGTCGCCGCAGCTGTTGTTGCTTGATGAGCCGTTTGCCAATCTTGATGTCGAGCTGCGCGAGCGGCTCGGCCACGACGTGCGGGCGCTGCTGAAAGCGCGTCAAGTGGCGGCGATTCTGGTGACCCATGACCAGCACGAGGCATTCGCCATTGCCGATGAAATCGGTGTGCTGCACAACGGCCGCTTGAGTCAGTGGGCGACGCCGTATCAGCTCTATCACGAACCGCAAAACCGGTTTGTTGCCGACTTTGTCGGCGAAGGGGTGTTGTTGCCGGGCAAAGTGGTCAGCCCGGACTGGGTCGAGATTGAACTCGGTTGTGTCAAAGGCGGTGTGCCGAAAGACTGCTGTATCGGCTGCACGGTGGATGTGCTGTTGCGGCCGGACGATGTGCTACACGACGACGACAGTCACCTCACTGCCGTGGTCGTCGCCAAGGCGTTTCGTGGCGCCGAGTTTCTCTACACGCTGCAGCTGCCATCGGGTCAGCGCCTGCTGTCGCTGGTGCCGAGTCACCATAACCATGCGATCGGCGAAGCGATTGGCATTCGGCTTGAACTGGATCATGCGATCACCTTTGCGCCGCTGACGGCGGACTGAACGGCCAACGCAGCCGCAATCATCGGCGCCGATTGTGGTTCGCTACCGCAATCATTCGTTGAACCAGCGTGCGCCGGTCTGTGGGCTGATGCTGAAGTAGCCGCAAACGCAATCGCGGGTCAACGAGCGGAATTGTTCCTGGCTGAGCTGCAACAGCTCTTCATGATCGCCCGCTTCCAGAAACAGCTGCGGCTGTCGCAACAGGCTGTCATCGACCACCGTTTCGAGATTGTAGGCCTGGCCAAACGCCGGCACGGCACCGTCGCGGCAATCCTGGAATTGTGCCTGGACATGATCTTCACCAACCAGTGAGAAGCCGCGTCGCATCGCTTGTGACAGATGGAACAGGCTCAGTTGCCGATCGGCCGGGATCAGCACCAGCACATGCTGGCCCGCTTCATCCTGCACCAGCACGCCTTTCACCATTTGCGGCATCGGCACGCCGCAACTGCAGGCCGCTTGCGCACTGCGACTGGCATAGGGATGACGGCGCCGGCTGTATTGCACACCTTGTCGATGCAGGTAGGTTTGCACGCGCTGGGCAATGGTCATGGCCGGACTCCCTTTGCAGACGGGAGCAGCATGGTAAGCGTGACCGGCCGTCGTGACGGTTTTGGGATTGCAAGCAGCTAAGAACCATGGCTCCGTCGCAAGATTTCGGCATAAAAAAACGGCCGCTGGTGCGGCCGTTTGGTTTTGCGACAGGCGATCACGGCAGCGACGGAGTGTTCTCGGCGAAGTACTCGTGATTGTCGGCGTTATCGAGCGCCTTTTTCGGACTGCGCTTGGCAAGCCGCTTGGCCGCGGTCTGACCGTAAGCGTGATCATCCGTGCCGGCCACCACGTTGAAGTGACTGAGCTCGTGAATGATGGTGCCGCCCTTGGAATCGGTGCCAGTCATCGGCGCGCTCCAGAACGCGTTGCACAGATAAATTTTGTACGGCTGGGTCGGGTAGACGTAGGCGTAGGCGCTGTTGCTGCAGCCGCAATCAAACTCCAGCGGTTTGCTGTCGAGCGCATCGTCGATGGCAACAAAATGATTGGTGGCGATACCCCAGTTGCTGCTGGTGTAGCTGCCGAACCAAGTCGTGTAGCGCTGGCTGCTGGCGCGATTGGCCGTTGGCGTGCCTTGCAGATAGCCTTTCGACTCGGTCGCCATGTTGTTCGCCGCATTGACCGCGCTGCCAATCGAACTGCGCTGCGAGTTGCTGCAGTTGGCGGCGTAGCCGACGCTTTGCATGACGATCGGGCTGGTCGCGTATTTGTTCAGCAGCTGTTTTTCGATCAGCGATTCGCTGGCGCCCTGCACCCAAATCACCACCGCACCGGAGTGACTGGGGCTAACCACGGCTTCGGCGCCAATTTTGTTGGCGACGAGATTGCTGCGGTCAAACGGCAGCTCGTGATGCGGGGTGTAACTGATCTGGTAACTGCCGGTGACGGTGAAATCAAACTGGGTCGACAGATCGATCTTGCGGCTCAGGGTTGCGCCCGGCCGCAACACGACAAAGTCGGCCGCCGTCGGCTGACCGCGCTTGTAGTGCTTGCCGATGTACAGCACATCCATGCCATCGCGTTTGACCTCAAAGAACGAGCCTTCATCGGTTTCGCCCGGAATGTCCCATTTCAGCAGGCGCACCGCGCGTCGGCTGTTGTTACGGAAATCGAGCTGGAATTCGACGTCGTCATTTGCCGTCAAGGCACTGCGCACGGCGCGCAACTCGACGGTAACGGTCGCGTCGCTGGCGGCGTGTACGGTGCTGATGGCGCTGGCGGCGAGTGCGGACAGCAGAATCAATCCGCGTTTCAGGCAATCCGGCATGAAGCGTTGCAGCATGAATGTTCTCCCTCGGCGTTGTGGTATCGAGTCTTGTTGTATCCGGTGTCGTGAACCGGATGTTGTTAGTACCGACCGGGAGTGGCAGCAACGGCTGGCCGTCACCAGCAATCCGGTCGGGCAGCGTGAGGCAAGCCGGCAGGGCTCGCGCGACGCTGTTCACACCGACCACATGCTGGTGTGCGAGAAAGAAAATGGGAGAGCAGGTGCGGATCTGTCAAGCGCAGCGCCAACTGCGTGGACCTGTGATGGACGAGGCGGACGTCGGTCGCGCCTCGCTTTTTACCACAGCAGTTGAACCGAAACAGACAGTTGCGCGCGGATGTATAGGTGCGCGCGCTGCGCTGGTGACAGCGCTTACAGCTTGGGAATGCGAATGGTGCTGACCATCAACGAACCGGACAGCGCGAACATCAGCGTCAGCGGATGCAGCACGCCAGGGCCGAGTTGCAGCTGACCGAACCAGAGCGCATCGCCGATGCGGCCCTGACCGGCGGCAACCGCCAACACCACCACCAGAATGGTCGAGCTCGGGATCGGGGTGCCTTCGAAATACTTCACTTTGCCGCTGCTGGTTTCGCTCATCGCTTCCGCGGTGATGTTGTAACGGGCGAGCCGGCTGACGCCGCAGGCAACGAAACAGGTCAGGATCAGCGCATCCCAGAGACCGTGCATGCCGCTGGAGTAGGCGATGACGGCTGGCGCGACGCCGAATGAAATCACGTCGGCCAGTGAATCCAGCTCGCGACCAAGCGCCGACTGTTCCTGCCGCCAGCGGGCGATGCGGCCGTCAAGAATGTCGAACACCAAGGCGGCCGGGATGAAGCCGGCGGCCCAGAACAGGAAATTGACATCCTGGGTCTGCAAATAGGCCATCGCGGCGAACACCGCTGCCATGCCACAGAAGGCATTGCCGAGCGTAAACCAGTCCGCCAAGTGAAAGTTGCGGATCATCGAAAATGGCTTTTTACCGTTCATGTGGCAATCGTCTTGTTGTGGGTTGAACGGACGGTCAGGTACCGTCAAACGGCCGTTAGTGTAACACCGTCATTCGGGCTGACCAGTCTGGTGGCCGTCGGTTCCCGCGCCGGTTTACGACTCGAAACAAAACACCCTGCCGAGGCAGGGTGTTTGCAGTCTCATCCACCGCGACGCGGCTCAGTTTACTTTCTGGGCCAGCTCGCCTTTGGCGTAACGGGTGGTCATCGCGTCGAGGCTCAGCGGCTTGATCTTGGCCGCCTGACCGGCGCAGTTGAACTGCTCGTAGCGCTCTTTGCAGATCGCCAGCATCGCCTTGGTCGATTCGGCCAGGAATTTGCGCGGATCGAACTCTTTCGGGTTCTTGGCCAGGAAGCGGCGCACGGCGCCGGTCGAAGCCAAACGCAAATCGGTATCAATGTTGACCTTGCGGACACCGTGCTTGATCGCTTCCTGGATTTCGCTGACCGGTACGCCATAGGTCTCGCCGAGATCGCCACCGTATTCGTTGATGATCTTCAGCCAGTCTTGCGGCACGCTCGACGAACCGTGCATGACCAAGTGGGTATTCGGGATACGGGCGTGGATCTCTTTGACACGGCCGATGGCGAGAATGTCGCCGGTCGGCGGCCGGGTGAACTTGTAAGCGCCGTGCGAGGTGCCGATGGCAATCGCGAGCGCATCCACGCCAGTGTCCTTGACGAAGCGGGCGGCTTCCTCCGGATCGGTCAGCAGCTGCGAATGATCGAGCGCGCCTTCGGCGCCGTGACCGTCTTCCTCGCCCATCATGCCGGTTTCGAGCGAACCGAGGCAGCCGATTTCGCCCTCGACCGAAACACCGCAGGCATGCGCCATTTCAACCACTTGCCGGGTCACGCGCATGTTGTAGTCGTAGTCTTTCGGCGTTTTACCGTCTTCACCGAGTGAGCCGTCCATCATCACCGACGAAAAGCCCATCTGGATCGAGCGCTGGCACACCGCCGGCGAGACGCCGTGATCCTGATGCATGCAAACCGGAATATGCGGAAACTCTTCGATCGCCGCGAGGATCAGGTGGCGCAGGAACGGCGCACCGGCGTATTTGCGGGCACCGGCCGAGGCCTGGATGATCACCGGCGCGTCAACGGCATTGGCCGCTTCCATCACCGCGCGCATTTGCTCAAGGTTGTTGACGTTGAACGCCGGAACGCCGTAATTGTGCTCGGCGGCATGATCGAGCAATTGCCGCAGGGTAATCAGTGCCATCTCGTTATCTCCTTTCCATTTGGTGTGTCAGTGGGCGCAGATCACTTTGCGCGTTCGATCAGAATCGCAATCGCCGGCAGTTCCTTGCCTTCGAGGAATTCGAGGAAGGCGCCGCCACCAGTCGAGATGTACGACAGCTTGTCGCTGATGCCGTACTTGTCGACCGCGGCCAGCGTGTCGCCACCACCAGCCAGCGAAAACGCTGGTGAATCGGCAATGGCCAGCGACAAGGCCTTGGTGCCTTCACCGAACTGATCGAATTCAAACACGCCAACCGGGCCGTTCCAGACAATCGAACCGGCTTTCTGCAGCAGCGCGGTGAATTGTTTGCGGGTTTCCGGCCCGATATCAAAAATCATGTCATCGACGGCGACATCTTTTGCCGCTTTGACGACAGCCGGTTCGTTGGCATCGAATTTCTTGCCGACTACGACATCGACCGGCACCGGAATGTCGGCGCCGCGGGCTTTCGCTTGCGCCATCAGCGTTTTCGCCTGCTCGACCAGATCGGCTTCATACAGCGATTTGCCAACCGGGTAACCGGCGGCAGCCAAGAAGGTATTGGCAATGCCGCCGCCGACGATCAGCTGATCCACTTTTGCGGCCAGCGCTTCCAGAATGGTCAGCTTGGTCGACACTTTCGAGCCGCCGACAATCGCCACCAGCGGCCGCTTCGGTGCGGTCAATGCTTTCGACAGCGCATCGATCTCGGCCGCCATCAGCGGACCGGCACAGGCGATCTTGGCGAACTTGGCAACGCCATGGGTCG
>CAMLKQ010000092.1 GCA_946480585.1 uncultured Kangiella sp. | reverse complement strand
CCAGAACAGGCTGCGCAGGGTCAGCAGGGGCGGTGTGCTGTCGAGAGTCCGCATGGCGGGAGTTCCTTCGGCGCGGGTACGGGTTGGCGCTTGTTCAGTATGGCCCGCTATGGTGACATGCCGGGTCGTCCAGCGTCGCGACGACAGCAATTGGGCCACTGCGGCAAAAGGTCGCAGTGCCGGCGGAGAAACGCCGTGTCGCTGTTGGCGCGGTCACCCGGGTTTGCGCGCAATGAACTGCTGCATCGGTCGACCATCGGCCAAATACAACACGCTGTCGTGCAGGATCGTGAACTCGGCAAACTCACCGGCCAGCTCACCGGGCGCCAGCAGAAACGCCGGCCGACGCGGCCCACCAAACCGTTCGGCACCTTGCAGAAAAGTTTCGTAGACCAGCCAACCGCCCGGTTGCAGCCAGTGGCGCAACTGCGGCAACAACGGCCGGTGCAGGTAGCGCGCCACATTGATCAGGGCAAACGCGGGTTGCGCCAAGACCACATTGCCGGTTTCCAGATCCAGGCATTGCTGGGCGATATCCAGATCACGGGCACGCGCACTCGCCTGCAACCGTTCCAGCGCATCAACCTTGGCATCGACTGCCAGCACGCGAAAGCCATGTTGGGCCAGCGTCAGCGCATCGCGGCCACTGCCGCAGGCCAGATCGAGCGCCCAGAGTGGCCGTTCGTTCGGCAAATTGCCGATCGTGCCGACCCGTTTCAGCGCGCGTTGCAAACAGTCGCTTGCTTGCCACAGTTGCTGTGACTCGCGCCCGGTCTGCCAGCGCGCTTGCTGCTGCCATTGCTGCGCCAATGCCGCGTCAAATTGCAGCGCGGCAGCAACCGGATAACCCCAGTCGATCAACATGGCGTGTGCCTGCTGCAATTCGTCGACAACATCGTGCAGCAGACGCAGCGCGGTGCCCGGCAGCGGCAGTTCATGCCGGCGCAGGATCAGTTCGGAAAACGGCAGATGACAGGCATCGACAGGATGGCCGAGCACATAGGCCGGCGCACTGCGCAAATCGATCAGCGGTTCAACCACGCGCAGTCTCGACAGCTTCCGGCGCCGACAACCGCCAGCTCGGTCGAACGCCGTAACTGAGCCAGCGCCACAACCATTCAAACGGTCCGTGCGGATGACGCTGCATCCAATACTGGGACACCGTGATCAACACCAGCCACACCATGACACAAATGATCAGTAATCCAATGCGATCGATCCGGCCGAACCAGCCGAGGCCATGGCCGTAAAACAGCGAGGTGCAAATCAGCGTGGTCAGCAGGTAATTGCTGAACGCCATGCGACCGGTGCGAATCAACGCCAGTCGCAACCAGCTCGCCCGCTGCGGCCGTTGACTCCAGCACATGATCAGCGCGGCATAGCCGGCCGCGACCAGCAGCGAACCGACGGCATTCCAGTAATTGCCCATCAGCAAACTGCTGCTGAATGCAAAACCGGAATCGGCAAATTGCTGCACGCCATGGCCGACCATGGCAAAACCGATCAGCAACGTCGTCACGGCAATCCAGACATAACGTCGCAGCGGCCATTGCGCGAGAAATGCGCCACTGCGATACAGCACCACGCCAAACAACATCAGACCGCACAGACGCGGGCCATAGAAAAACAGCGTCGCCCATTCACCGGCCCAAGCCTCTGGCACCCGGTGTTGCATTTGCGTCCACCAGCCCGCCTGGTAAATCGCCACTTCATCGGCTGACAGCGCCGCTTCCGGCAACCAGTGTTTGACCGCGACCAGCAAATCACTTTCGCTGAGCGCCTGCATTTCCCGGGTGATGGACCAGAGCAGCGAGAATTCCAGCAGCAGCAAGGCCAGCGCAATCAATAACAAGAGCGATGTCCGTACGCGCAGCAGCGGATACAGCAACATGCCGCAAACGGCGTACACGGCAAGAATGTCGCCAAACCAGAGCAGGTAGGCGTGCAGGATGCCAATCACCAGCAAGCTGAGCATCCGGCGATAGTGGGTGCCGACGGCAGGCACCTGTTGGCTGAGCAAGTGCTCGCGAAACAGCGCGAAACCGGCGCCAAACAACAGCGAGAACAAGGTGATGAATTTTTCCTGCGCGAATACCGCCGGAAACCACCAGGCCCAGTAATTGAGTCCACTCAGATCGCCATAGGCAGCGGGATTGTCATAGGCTGCATATGGCAAGGCAAACGCCCAGATGTTGCACAGCAATATGCCGAGCACGGCGATGCCGCGCAGCAAATCCAGACTGTCATAACGGTGGTAAGGCGCGGGCACGGCGGCCATGAGAACGGTTCGTGTCATCCCTGATGCCGTCATTGAAGCACTGTCGTGCCGGCACGGCAACGGGCGTTTGTCACAGCCTCAACAACTCCCGCTCACGGACTGAAACTGGCGAGCGCCGGCAGCAAAAAGCGCTGCCCGTTGAAGGCCAGTATCGCACCTTCCGGCACCACGGCAATCAGGCGCACCCCGGCACTGACTTCGTCACCAGGATTCAGGCTGACGCCATTGATCATCACGAAACTGTCGCGGGCATTGTTGGCATAAATATGCGAGTTCATCGTCAGCAGCGGCAATTGCTGGCGAATGTCCATGGGCAGCGCGTTGACATTGGGTGGCGGTGTTTCGCTGGCGCTGAGCGTGTTGGTCGTGTCGTCGACAGGTGCGGTGCGGGCCACGGTACGCTCACGCACCGTGTTGCCGGCTGCCGCAGCACCAGAAGTCGGTGCCGTGCTCGACGTCGATTCACTCCCGTGCTCGGTCACTGTGCTGCGGGTCAGCGCCGGTGTGCGCAGTTCATCCGGCGTGCGCTCGCGAACGATCACCGCGGGCGCCGGCTCGCGCGGTTGTTGCACCACGATCACCGGCGGCAGCGCGGTTTGCGTGGCCGGATTGGCCGGCACGGACGCCGTCGACGCCGGCAGTGCCGGACTGACCGCTGCCGTTTCCGGTTCGGCAAAACCAAACCGCCAGACCAGCAGCGCCAACAACACCGTATTGAGACAGATCGCGACCACCGCCACCACCAGCCACGGTGAACGGCTGCGGCCATCGTCGCGCCCTTCCCATTCCACGGTCGGCGTTTGTAGCCCCGGCACGGCGCGGTTTTCTTGCCGCTCGCGCTCGGATTTGCGCAGCGCTTCCAACAAATACGACATCAGGGAGTCTCCGCCTGCCAACCGGGCGGCAACAACGCCAATCGCGGTTGGGTTTCATCATGTGCCTGCACGGCAATCAGGGTTTGCACGCCGGCGACGCCATCCGGCAACAGACCGCGTTCGCGCTGGAATTGCCGAACTTGCTCCGCCAACAGCGCATCAAAACGCGCTGTCACCGCGCCGGCGGTGCTGCCCTGCGCGGTGGCGAGCGCGTTTGCCAACCAAATCACCTGCGGCCCGCTCATGCCTTCGGTCAACGGTCGGCTGTAACCTGCCGGCGGCTGCCACAGCAGTTGGTATTCACCGGACCAGAGTTGCTGAAATTGCGGCAACGGCAATTCCGCTTCGCGGTTACCGAAACGGATCACGGCACGACTGTCATCAAGCGCGATCAGCGTCACCCAGAACGGGCCGCGCTCACCGGCCAGCAGCTTCAGCATCGCCGGCAGGTTATAGGCTTTCAGCAAGCGCAGCTCGGCAAAACCGCTGTCACAGCGCAGCCCCTGGGTTTCGGCGTAGGGACAAAGCGGGCCATCGCGCAGCGCGTCGTAATCGCCGAGCCATTGTGCGAACAATTCACGCGCGGCCTCATCGCCGCGCCGATCCAGCACGCCGTCACCAACCAGCGCATCGACCAATGCCGTGACATTGGCATCGGTTGCCGGTTCCGTAGTGGCTTGTGGTGGCGTAACAGTTGACGACTCGCTGACCGGTGCAGCCGCCTCAACTCTCACTGCTGGCGCAGTACCAGGCCGCCACCAGACACCGATCGCCAAGGCCGACGCGGTCAACAGAAAACCGGCGGCCAGCCACGGCCACGGCGAACGCTGGCCGGCAGCACGCTTGACGTAGAGCAAGTCGCCGAGCACTTCACGCGCTGCGGTTTTGACCATCGCCTCATCGATGCGATCTTTTTCACGGGCGTAACCACCGAGCAACGCCCGCTCGGAAATGGTGTTGATGAGTCGCGGAATGCCGCCAGAAAAATAATGCAGCGCACGCAGCGCATTGCCGGTGAACGGTGATCGTTGCACGCCGGCCACTTGCAGGCGGTGCAGCACATAGGCGCCGGTTTCGTCGCGATTGAGCGGCAACAGGTGATAGCGCGCGGTGATGCGCTGGGCCAGTTGCCGCAGCTCCGGCTGCGCCAGCCGTTCGAGCAATTCCGGTTGACCAATCAAGATGATTTGCAGCAGCTTTTTGTCGTTGGTTTCGAGATTGGTTAGCAGCCGAACCTGTTCCATCGCTTCCAGCGACAGGTGCTGGGCTTCATCGAGCATCAGCACGGTGCTCAAGCCGCGGCGATGGTTTTCCAGCAGCCGTTCGGCAATGACATCGGTCAGCGCTTTGAGGCTGGTTTTGGCATCCGGCGGCGCGATGTGCAGTTCATCGATGATGGTTTGCAGCAGTTCCACCGGCGACAGCCGTGGGTTCAGCACATAGGCGAGCCGGACATTGTCCGGCAGTTGTTCGAGCAGGCAGCGACAGAGCGTGGTTTTGCCGGTGCCGACCTCGCCGGTCAGCAAAATGAAACCGCCGCCGACGCCGACGCCATATAAAAGATGCGCGAGCGCCTCGCGATGGCGGCCGCTCAAATACAGGTAGCGCGGGTCCGGCGCGATCGAAAAGGGGCTTTCTTTCAGTCCGTAATGCCCTTGGTACATCAACACAGGCCTGGAGGCTGGCAGGGACGGCCATGATACCCGCGCCCTGTCGCCCGGCATACCCGGCAGCGGGTACAATGGCGGAATGAAAATCTACCTCGTCGGCGGCGCCGTCCGCGATCAGCTGCTCGGCCGTCCGGTCACCGAACGCGACTACGTGGTGGTCGGCGCGACCCCGGCAGCGTTGTTGGCGCAAGGCTATCAACCAGTCGGCCGCGATTTCCCGGTGTTTCTGCATCCGGATACCCGGGCGGAATACGCGCTGGCCCGCACTGAGCGCAAAACCGGTCACGGTTATCACGGTTTTGCCATGCACGCCGCACCCGACGTCACGCTCGAAGCCGATCTGCTGCGCCGCGATCTGACCATCAACGCGATGGCGATGACTGACGACGGTGAGCTGATCGACCCGTATGGCGGTCGCGCCGATCTGGCCAACAAAATCCTCCGTCACGTCTCGCCGGCCTTTGCCGAAGATCCGTTGCGGGTGCTGCGGGTAGCGCGCTTTGCTGCCCGTTACGCGCCCTACGGTTTTACGATTGCCGAGGAAACGCTCGCGCTGATGCGGCAAATGGTCGACAGCGGCGAGCTGAATCACTTGACGGCGGAACGGGTCTGGCAGGAAACCGCGAAAGCGCTGCGCGAAGATCAACCCGGCGTTTACATTGAAACGCTGCGCGCCTGCGGCGCACTGAAAGTCATCTTCCCAGAGATCGATTGCCTGTGGGGCGTGCCGAATCCGGCTCAGTGGCACCCGGAAATCGATACCGGTGTACACACGCTGATGGTGCTCGATGTGGCCTGCCGGATCAGCACGAGTGTGCGGGTTCGGTTTGCGGCACTGGTGCATGATCTCGGCAAAGGTGTGACGCCATCGCAATACTGGCCGAGCCACCGCGGCCATGAAGAAGCCGGTGTGCCGATCATCAACGCCTTGGCCGATCGGCTGAAACTGCCGAACGATTTTCGTGAACTGGCGGTGTTGACCTCGCGTTTTCATCTACACTTCCACCGTGGCTTTCAACTGCGCCCCGGCACCGTGGTCAAAGTGCTGATGCAAAGCGATGCGCTGCGCCGGCCCGAACGTTTCCAGGAATTGCTGCTGGCCTGCGAAGCCGATTTCCGCGGCCGTGAAGGCTGGTTGGAACGCGCCTATCCCCAGCGCGCATATTGGCAACATGCCCTTGATGCGGTCCGCGCCGTCCCGGTGCAACCGCTGCTGGATCAAGGACTGCAAGGGCAACGATTGGCCGATCACCTGACCGAACACCGCGCCCAAGCGGTTGCCGATTTACGCGCCCGACTGGCGCATGACAGCAGTGAACTGGCATAACACCGAACTTGCGTAAAACGGAGCTGGCGTAACGCGAGACTTGTGTAGCGTTGAATTTGCATCAGCCAGCGCGAGTAGCGCGCGGAATGGAAACCGCAAAGAACGGGCACCAACCCGAGCAGGCCTGAAACCGTAGCCGGTTTCAGCACGTCGCAGACGCGATGACTCACCGAGAACCAGAACTGCAGCCGCCGTCGACTTGACCGACCCGCCGCTGCCACGAGACACGATTGATAACGCAACCGACGCCAATCCGCTCCGCATTGTTTCGACTGCAAGCCCCGCTTGCGGCCGTGCGGCCGGCGTGCGTCCGACTTTGATGGCAACACCGCACCACAGCATGGAGCTGGCATGAAACCAAGCAAACCCCGTTCGTCCGGACCGCGCCGCAGCGGCGGCGCGGATCGTCCGCGTCGTTTCGAACAAGATGATCGGCCGCGCACCCGTTTTGACGAAGAGCGCGCCGCCGAGCGCCGTGCCCGCGGCGACGCGCCGCGCAGCGATGGTCCACGCAGCGACCGGCCCCGCTCGGATCGTCCGCGCCGCGACGAAAGCCTGACCGCGCGACCGAGTCGTGATGGCCGGCGCGATGACCGCGGTTACGGCCGTGATGGCGAACGCAGCGGTGAGCGCAGTTTCCGTGATCGGAATGAGCGGAATGATCGCGGTGATCGCAATCGCGGCGGTTTCGGTGGCGAGCGCAGCTTGCGTCCGCGTGGCCCGGGCAAAGATCCGAGCATTCAAGTGTGGCGGCCGGAGGATGACGATATCGGCAACCGTGACCCTGGCTTCGGTGGTGAGCGCGGTCCGCGCGGCGGACGCGATCGTGGCGATCGCCCGCGTGATTTCGGCGACCGCCCGCGCAGTGATCGCCCCCGTGACGACCGGCCGCGTGATGACCGTCCTCGTGGCGAGTTTGCTCGTGACGACCGTCAGCGTGATGACCGCCATCGCGAGGATCGGCCACGGCGTGAATTCGATCGACCGCGCCGCGACGACGGTGACCGGCCGCGTCGTGAATTTGATCGGCCTCGGCGTGAATTTGCCGACCGCGACACGACCGATCGAAACACGCCACGCCCGCCACGTTTTGAGCGCGATGCCGCCGTCGACAGTTCGGATCAGGACAGCGCACCGGCGAAGCCGGAAAACGCCCAGCGCCGCGACGAAACCCGTATTCATGGCGTCAACGCCTGCAAGGCATTTTTCGCCGTGCGGCCGCAGGATTTGATCCGCGTATACCTGACCCAGGCGCGTGCGCCACAGTTCGCCGACGTGATGAAACACTGCGTCAATGAGCGCTTGGCTTATCACATCATTCCGGACGACGAACTCGCCCGCGCCGCCGACACCGACCACCACGAAGGCGTCTGTTTCCTGGTGAGAAAGCGCACCACGCTGACTGTCGATGAATGGCTGGCAACGGTGCCGGCAAAAGGCTCGCGCCGGGTGCTGGCGCTGGAAAACGTCGGCAACCCGCACAACCTCGGCGCCATTCTGCGCACTGCCGCGCACTTCGGCGTCGATGCCGTGCTCATCAACGCTGGTGCGCCGGTGCACAGTGGCGCGGTTGCCCGCACCGCCGAAGGCGGCTTCGAAGCCCTGACGCTGGTCGAGTACCGCGACCTGCCCGCCACCTTCGAAAAACTGAGCGAAGCCGGTTTTGAACTCATCGCCACCAGCGGCGAAGGTGACAGCGGTTTGTTCGACCAGAAACTGCCGAAACGCGCCGTGATCTGGTTCGGCGAAGAACACAGCGGTTTGTCCGATTTCGTGCTCGAACACGCCGATCTGGCGCTGAAAATCCCCGGCAGCGGCGCCGTTGAAAGCTTGAACGTCAGCTGTGCCGTTGCCGTTGTACTGGCGGAATGGCTGCGGACGAGCAG
>CAMLKQ010000091.1 GCA_946480585.1 uncultured Kangiella sp. | reverse complement strand
CGGCCGCGGTAATAGCTGTGCATCGAAATGCCGTTGATATCGACCACCAGTGCCAGCAGCAACGAGATTGCACACCACCAGAAAAACGCCGGTGATGCCAACAGCGTGGTGTGCGCAGCAAGGTGATACATCAGCACGAAAAAGCTATACAGCAACAAGCCCAGACCAACGATGGCAACGGTACCGCCACCGCCTTTGTTGGCGCGCCAGATGGTCAGCGCACCGGTCAGCATGGGCAACAGATAAGACAGATGACGGGCAACTTCGCGGCTGCCATCGGCGCGAACAATCAGCAGCACCGTTTCTTCGATGCCAGCAAACAACGGCAGCGTGCCGACAAGCAAAGCAATGACGGCGGTCGCCAGCAATTTGCCAAGCAAACGGCGGAAAAAGAAATCGGCGGTCAGTCGGCGCAACGGCGGCAACACCGTGCTGAGCGCGAACACCAAGGTCGTCAGCACAAACAGCAGCAGTGCCGCGACGCCCAGCAGCGCCGCCACCATAAACCCGTCATGGCCGGGAATGGCGCCGGCGCCGGGCAAATGCAGGGTCGCCGGCCAGGCCAATTCAAACCAGTCGCGGCTGGCAACGCCAATCAGCAGCAAAAACAGTGGCAACAACACCACCAGATTGAGCAGCGTGCCCGCGAGAATGCTGCCGGCCAGCGCCCAGCCGGAAAAGCCGCGACCACTGATCAGGTAACTGCCGTGTGCGCGCAACCAGTCGAGCACGGTACCGTGACCGTTGGCGAGTGGCAGCGAGCCCAGTTCGCCATTGCGGCTGAACGGAAACTGCTGGCGCAACCAACTCAGGCAGGACGCGATGTAGCCACCACCGGAAACTGACGACAGATAATCGATGCGACTCAGCAAACCTTTGCGTTGCAAGGCTTGCAGCACACCGAGATTGAACGAGGCAGAGCGGATGCCGCCGCCGGACAGCCCGAGTCCGACGACCGGTGCGTCAGCGGCGATGCCGCCGACCGCGGCGCGCCGCTCTTTCAGCCACTGCTGTTCAGCCGCTTGCACCGCGGCAAAGTCGGCGCAGTACGCAGGCGCCTGTGCGCGCACCGTGTCGTTGGCATGGGCCTTCATAGCGCCTGTCCCCACAGCTGGCATTGCGGCGGTTGGTAACCGGCGGGCGTCGCCGGATCGCGGTGCACTTTCAGGTATTCAATGATCGCGAAACGCTGCTCATCGCTGAATTCCGGCCCAATCACACCGGACGGCAGCGGATTGGCCTTCGGGTCCTGCAGGAATTTTTGCCAGCTGTCGGCATCGGCAGCAAAAGCATGGCCGCTGTTGTGATTGCCGGTGATGGTGGTGTCGAGCCAGAAACCATCGTCGTCGCCATCCGCATCCGGCGTCGTGACATAGCCGACATGGACCGGATCGTAATCGCGGCGACCGACAAAAAATTTCTGATCGCGCTGCGCCGGCGGCAGCAGCATCTGATACAGCGTCGGCACCGAACCGTTGTGCAGGAACGGCGGCGTTGCCCAGACCCCTTCAAGTGGCCGCGGCTTGTAACCGGCGATCACCTGCGGCAGATCGAGTGCGCCAAAGCCTTCAAGACACTGCTGGGTCGGATAATCAATTCCGTAGTCGGCATAGAAGCGGTTCTTGATCAGGATGCCGACGATATTGAGCGCCAGCCCTTCGTTGATGTGTTTGACATCCAGCGCCGCCAGCTGCTGCTCGATAGCGGCGGCGGCATGGCGGACATCCCAGAGCAGGTTATGGGTATGACAGACGAGATCGCAGTGCAGCGGATCGGCTGGCGCGGCCGTCAGCGTCACCGGTTCGGTCAGCAACGCCGTCATCGCGTCATCAATCAAGCGAAAGTGCTGGATTGGCAACACCAGTTCGGCGCCGGCATCGGGATTCGGGTAGTTGGCAAGCAGGCTCGGCAGCTCGCCGAGCGCTAGCTGTTGCGCGGTGCGCAAGGCGATGACTTCTTGCAGCCGGAAGCGGGCATCACGCGCCAGCTGGCGCTGCTGCAGCGGTCGCAAGGCCGCTGCCAAATCGGCATTGGCAAGACCGGTGCTGCTCAGATCGTAGTGACGCTCGATGAAACCTTTGGCGGCAGTCGGGTCGGTACCGATATGCTCGAGTGGGATCACTTCGATACGCCATTCGAGTTCCGGCGACGGCTTCAACGGGGCGCTCGCCTGCTGACGCGCCGCGCTGGCAAGGTGCGGACCATGGCAACCCTGGCAGTGCTGTTTGAACAGTGCCTCGCCTTGCGCGGCTTTGGCCTGATCGATGGCGCCAAGAATGGGCTCGGGCCAGCGCGGCGGTTTCAGCAGCTGCAGCGTGTGTTCGATTTTCTGCAAACCGGCGATGTCGACACTGCTGCGGAAGCGCTCGCTGGCCGGCAACGGCTCGCCCATGTCGCTACGCAATGGATTGATCGCACCAACACCGAGCGCTTCACCGATGTTGCGTGCCAGCGGCTGCGCGACCGAACCGTTGTACTGCACCCAATCGAATTTCCAGATATTCCAGAGATAGGGATAGCTGACCGGCGCATCGCCAACCTGGTAATTACTCGCGACCAGATGATCGCCAAACGCGGTGTTGCCAATGCGCCCGAGCGCGTCCGTGCGGCCAAAACCTTCATGCACCGGATACAACTTGCGCAGCGGATTGTTCTGACCGCTGGCGAGCATCGCCTTGATGCTGCTCCACAGCGCCGTATGCAGGGCGTCTTTGCTGGTCGGATAGCCGTCACCCAATACGTTCTTGGCGAAGCGGTCGAACTTCCACGGCTTGACGGCGGTGTCGATCAATGACGCCAGCAGCGTTGGCGCAAAGCTGCCTCGCGACATATCGGTAAACGCATGCATGGCCTGACCACCATCGATACGGATGGCGTAACGCTTGTCGTCTTTCTGGTAGTGGATTTCGCCGGTATGGCAGGCCGCGCAGCTGATGTCGAGCACGTATTCACCAATGCCCGGATCAAAATGTTTGCTGAAACCGACCGGCAACTGATCCGGGTTGGCCGGTGTCGGCGCCGGATCGACAATGAATCGGTATTTGCGCAGATGGTCCGGGTCGGCAAAACGCTGTTCGGAAAACGGCAGCTCGAGATGCACAAACCAGTCATAGCGAACCGCGCCCGTTGACGCGCCCTGCGGCAACGAGGCGCCTTGGCCGGTGTAGTAATAGCGCTCACGACCGCTGGCCTGCTGCCCCTCGCCCCAGCCCTGCTCGAGATAGACGTATTCATCAACCGGCTCCAGCGCCGGAATGTTGTGGTTCGGCCACAAGACAAACCAGGCAAATGCCGCGACCGCGACCACGGCCACGGCAGCGACGAGTCCGAGCACGCTTTTCACCACCGAGCCAAGCGACAATGCCATCACACGTGACCATTGCCGCCGCAGCCATCCCCCCGCCTTTCCTGCCATCTCTCCGCTCCTGCGTGTTGTTGTCATGGCAAACGCGCTGCCTTCACCGGTGCCCAACGCGATTGGGCTACGATTGCAGTCGAAACGCACAGCGCGCACACTAGCGCCCGCCCTGCTATTTGTCACGGCTGTACAAAGTGGTCGGGGGTGCTGGCGAACGTCACCATCGCCGGCAACAAACCCGCCGCGAACGCTGCAACATCATTAACGCAGCGGCGAACAACAATAAAAACTGCACAGGATGCTTTGGCCCATGCCCGGTTCTTTGCTTTCACCACTCGCTTGCTTTGGCTTGCCGCTGCGGCACGTTTTCGCCGCCGCGTTTCTGCTGCTGGCACCTTCGCTCAGTCACGCCAACCCGGCGCCTGCCGTTGCCGTGGACGACGCACTGCACCAGTCCGATTTGGCGGGCCATCTGGAATTGCTGGAGGATCCGACCGGCATGCTGACCATCGACTCGGTCAGCGCGGTCGACGCCGGCTTTCAAGTGGCGCCACTCTCCGCCACCAATATCGGTTTCACGCCGTCGGTGTGGTGGGTTCGGATAACGCTACGCAATGACAGTCCGCATCGGCAAAGCGTGATGCTGCGACAGAACTACCCACTGATTGATTACATCGAGCTGTACCGCCAGGGCGCGGATGGCCAGTGGCAGCGACTCGCCACGGGCGACCGCCGGCCATTCACCGATCGGCCCCTGGCCCATCGCGATTTCGTCTTTCCCTTGACGGTTGCCGCCGACAGCGCACAAAGCGTGTACTTGCGTTACCAATCGCAAGGTCCGATCGACATCAGCTTGTCGCTGTACAGCGAACCGGAGCTGCTGGAGCAGATCAGCCGCGAGCAACTCGCCTACGGCATTTACTATGGCGCGGTGCTGATGCTGCTGGTGTGGAGCGTACTGGTCTTCGTCGCGGTCCGTGACAATGCGTTCCTTGCCTACTTTGCCTATGTCGCAAGCTTCGGCCTCTACATGGCAACGCATAACGGCCTCGCTTTCCAGTTTCTGTGGCCGGGCAGCCCAACGTGGGGCAATACCGGCCTGATCGTGCTGCTTTGCTTGTCGCTGCTCGCCGCGCTGCAGTTTTCCCGGATGATCCTGCACGCAAAAGCCTACGCACCGCGGCTGGAGAAAATCGCCATCGCGTTTCAGGTTGTCGCGGCGACCGGCCTGTTGCTGGCGCCACTGCTCCCGTATAAAACCCTGATCGTGCCGGTCACGCTGCTGATTCTGCTGTCGGTCGTATTCATGCTGATCATGGGCTGCGTCAGCGCTTTGGCTGGCTCGATTCCGGCCCGCTATTTCCTGTTGGCATGGGGCGCGTTTCTGGCCGGTTCGATCATTTATCTGTGGAAAATTTTCGGCATCTTGCCGCACACCTTCGTCACCCAAAATAGCTGGCAGATTGGTTCACTGCTGGAGATGATCCTGCTGTCGATGACGCTCAGCAGCCGAATGAACGAACTGCAACACCAGAGCCGCACCGACGCCCTGACCCAACTCGGCAATCGGCGCCTGTTCGACGACAAACTGCCCGCCGCGGTCAACCTTGTCAGCCAAACCAAACGCCCACTGGCGTTATTGATTCTGGACATCGATCATTTCAAGCAATTCAATGATCGGCATGGCCATGCCCGTGGTGACGAGGCCATCAAGCTGGTGGGACATGTGCTGCGCAAGCTGATACGCAAGCCCTACCTCGCCTGCCGCTACGGTGGCGAAGAGTTTGTCGTGATTTTGCCGGGCGCAAACCACGACGAAGCCGCAGTGCTGGCCGAGCGCTTGCGCCGCACCGTTGAGCAGGACAGCGACGGTGAATACGCCATCCACATCAGTATTGGCCTGGCATGTTATGAAACGCCCGATATCACCAGCGCGGAACAACTGCTCGAAGCGGCAGATTTCGCGCTGTACACCGCCAAGGAGCAGGGCCGCAATCAGTTGGTAAGCTATCGCGATTGCCGTAGCCGACGCACGGCGCCTGTGCCAATAGACGCCGCTCCGGATGGACTGGCCAC
The DNA here is from genome assembly GCA_946480585.1 of uncultured Kangiella sp. Next base: position 2,692 of record CAMLKQ010000091.1, on the reverse strand, counting down.
AGCTGCCGGCAATGTGTCAGCGTGAGGGAGACCTGTCAGATGACGACGCCATTCAGCCGCCAGTTTGTCGCCCGCTGGGCCGATATGGATTTCAATGCCCATATGGCCAACACGGCCTATCTGAATTTTGCGGCCGATTTGCGCTTCACGTTTTTTCAGGAACATGGCTTTCCGGTCAGCGAGTTCAATCGCCTGCGGATCGGACCGGTGGTGTTTCGTGACGAGGTGGATTACTACCGCGAGTTTCGCCTGCTGGAGCCGGTGACGGTGACGCTGCAACTGGAAGCCATGAGCGATGATGGTAGCCGGTTCAAACTGCGCAATGAATTTTTCAAGACCTCAGGGGAGCTCGCCGCGCGCGTCATTTCTCATGGCGCCTGGCTGGATTTGACTGCACGCAAACTGACGGTGCCACCACCAGCGCTGACCGCCGCACTCGGCTTGCTCAGCCGCAGTGAAAGCTTCAGCGCACTGGCGTCGGGCTGAGCTCAGTCGTCGAGTTCAGCCGGCGCAGCACCGGGACCAAGCACTTCGGTCGCAACCACCTGATGATGGCGGATCGCATGCGCAAGATTCTGTTCCAACTGCGGCGCCAGCGTCTGGTAATCACCGTGCAGATCGAGAATGCCGTAAGCGCGGTTGCGACCTCGGCCCTTGCCCAGATACAGCGCAAGATCGGCGAGCTGAACCGCACGCTCCCAACCGAAGGTGGTCTCCGGGAGCTGGGCAAATGGCAGCGGGACAAAGCCTGCTGAGGCGGTGACCGGAATCGCTTTGTCTTCGTGCATTACCGGTTCCGCGCCGATGGTGTGCAAAACCCGCCCGACCACTTCGGCCAATGCTGACTGCGTGGTGCCGCGCAGATACAGCAGGAATTCCTCGCCGCCCCAGCGCAACACCATATCGCTGTCGCGCATGCCGGTATTCAGCCGCTTTGCCACTTCTACCAAGACCGTGTCGCCAGCGGCATGACCGAATGTATCGTTGATGCGTTTGAAGTGATCGATGTCGAGCAGAACAAAGGCATCAACGGTGCTGTCTGGATCGGTGCGCCGCTCGCGCTCGGTCCAGCGTCGCTCCATCGCCAGTTGAAAGGAGCGGCGATTGAACAGGCCGGTCAGCGGATCGCGAATGGATTGGTCGGCGAGTTTTTCATTGACCGCTTGCAAGCGGCGGTTGGCATCGCGCACGCGCCAATACGACAGCATGGCCACAATGGCCGCCAGAATCACGGTCAAGGCCACCAGGCCGATCACCCAAAGATAAAGCCGCCGGTTGTCGATTTCGGCGGCTTGCAATTGATTCTCGCGCGCCAGCAGTTCGATTTGCTTCTGCCTTGCACTGGCATCAAAGCGCTCTTGCAATTCGGTGACGGCACGCTGTCGCGCTTCCGAATACAGTCGCTCGCGGATCGCCAATTGCCGCTTCAACGCCGTGACGGCCTCCGCGAACAGGCCGGCTTGTTCGCTGATGCGGGCAATTTCTGCCTGAACCAATTCCTCGGTGGCGATATCGGCGAGTGCTTGCAATTGCTCCTGCGCCAGTTGCAGCTGCTGCAAACCTTGCCGAATCAGGCCCTGCCCGGCCAGTGCCAGACCGATATTGGCGTTGGCGATCGCTTCGTTGGTGCGATCTTTTCGTTTCTGGGCGAGGACCAACGCCGCGCGGGCGTAGTCGGCCGCTTCGGTCCAGGCTTTGCGTTGCAGCGCGTCGTCCGACAAATTGACCAAGGCAATCGATTCGGAACGCTCGTCGCCAAGTTCGCGTGCCACCTGCAATGCTTGCCGGTAGGAGGTCGCCGCTTCGTCGTGGCGGCCGAGACTGGACAGTGCATAACCGGTGTTGATGGCAATGGTCGACAACATGCCGCGATCATTGCGTTTCACCGCCAACGGCTTGGCCCGCTGCAAATAATCCAGCGCCTGCTCCGGATTGCGCAGGCTCAAATACAAGGCGCCGAGATTGTTCAGCGTTTGCAGCTCGCGCTGCTCGCGCTTGTCGCCGGATTGTTCGGCGAGTGGCAAGGCTTTCAGGTGCTGTTGCAGGGCACTTTCGAAATCGCTGGTGTCGCTGTAAAGAATGGCGGCCATGTTGTGGGTGGTATAGCGCACCCGCAGATCCTGCACCTGCTCGACCAGCACCAGCGCTTGTCGCAGCAAAGCCAAGGCCTCGTCAGGTTTGGCGGCGCTTTTTAGTGACTGCGCGCGTTGCAACAAAGCTTCGACTTTGATTTCACTGCTGCTGCTACGCGCCGCCAGCGCTTCCAGCGCGGCCACGGCGGCTTCGCTGCGCTGGTTGTCGCCCACGTCGCGGTAAACGGCAGCCTGCAAGGCCAGCCACTCGTAACGCTGACTGTCGGTCAACTCTGCCGGCACTTCGCTCGCCAACCGGGTCAGCTCCGCTGCGGCGGCTTGACTGTCGGTCATCGCGCGGACTTGCTCCAGCGCTGCCAACCACGCGCTCGGCTCGCTCGCGGTGACCGCCTGCATCGGCAACAGCAGCCACAGCACCAAAACCCAGCAACGGTACCGACGCACGGTCATCAACTTCGATCTGCACAACGAAGGAAAGGTGACCAAAGCATAGCAGTGCTTGGCAAAACTGCCGGGCAAGCGCCCTGCTGCCGGCGCCAAATCCGGTTACGATTTTGCGGTGACGCACCCACTCCTGCTGACTAGACTGGACAGCCCCG
>CAMLKQ010000090.1 GCA_946480585.1 uncultured Kangiella sp. | reverse complement strand
GTGCATTGTCAACCAGCCGGAGCCGATGCCAAGACTGCCGTCGTCGTGCTGTTCCTGGCGTACCAACAATTCCACCCTGCCCTCGACCGGTATCGACGCAATGGAATAGGTCCGTGGCGCCAGTGGCTGCAACTTTTCGGCGAGTTCATTCAGCGGCAGCGCGCGCCATGCCGACAGCTCGGCATCGCTTGGCCGCTCAAACTGACTAAGCCATAGTTCGATGGGCTCACCGTTCCACTGCGCATCCAGTGCAAGACCGAGTTCGGTTCGCATGGCACGTGCAACATCTGCGGATTGTCGCGGCAGGACGTCGAGCAAATCGCCGGCGCGCCATTCCACAGCAGTGCCAGCCGGTGGCGTCAACAGCAGCTGGAACATCGGCGCACCGAGACTGCCCGGATTGAGCAAGGTCCGTTGCTGCAAAGTCCATGATTGGAAGTGCTGTTGGCCCCAATCGATATTTGCGGTGTCACGGTCGGCGGTGCTGCCGCTGACCGCATGCAAGTGGCGCTGCCAATCGGCCAAGGCCTGGGGGTCGGCCTTGTCGACGTCAATGCGACCAAATAGCGCCTGCGCACCATGCTGACGCAGCCAATCTTCGACAGCGCGACCGAAGCCGCAGAACGCTTGATAGTGTTTGTCGCCCAGCGCGAGCACGCCGTAACGCAAATGGCTCAGCGCCGAAGCCTGTTGTTTGAAAACTTGTTGACTCGATGCTTGCAGCAACACCCGTTTGACAAAGCCACGCGCGGCGTCTGGCGCCTCGCCATCACCGAAGGTGCTGACCACAAACAACGCGCGCTGAAAACCGGCGAGCACGGCGTCATCGATCTGCGCCAACGGTTGTACTTGCACCGGCACCCCGGCCGCTTGCAACAAACCCGCCGATTGCCAAGCGATCTGCTCGGCAAAGCCGGTCTGGCTGGCGTAGGCGATCAACATGGGACTGTTGGTAGCCGCAGCCGGCTCCGCGTGCAACGCTGCCGCTGCGCGTTTGGCCGCGCGTTTTTTACCGCGCCGATCGAGATACAGCATCCAGCCGGTGATGGCAAAAAGCGGCATCAGCAGGCTGGCGATCATCATCAGCAACAAACCCGTGATACCAAAGAAGCTGCCGCTGTGAAGCGCCAGCATGCTGCGCATCAACTTGCTACCCGTCGGCAGCTCAGCGTAGCGCTCGTGTTTGATCACGGCGCCGGTATTGCCATCGAGTTGCAGCAGGTTATTGGCGCGATCATGCGCCGGGTCCGCATCGAGATAGCGGAACTCGAAAGGCTGCTCGGCACGCGCCGGAAAACGCAGTGTCGCGCGCTGATAGGGCGCAGCGAGCGTTTGTTCAAACGTCGCCCACAACTGCGCAAGTTTTTCGCTATTGGGCGCCGGTGGCGGCAGCTCACGGGCGGAATTTTCAGCGCCGTTTTTGCCAGCCGCATTGCTGCTTTCACGCTGCATCGACGCATTGGCAGGCATGCCGCGTCCCTGCCCCGCTTGTGTGCCGTTGCCGGCACTCGTCGCATTGCCTGTTGGCACATTGACTGTTGGCGCCGACATCTGCTGCGTCGGCGGTGTCGGCCGCGGCGCACCCGTCAATTCGAACAAGCCATTGCGGTACCAGTCGTAAGACCAATAGAGGCCGGTAAGCGCAGCCAGCAAATACAGCGGCAACACCCAGGTGCCGATGGCGGCGTGCATGTCCCACAGAAACGAACGACCTTTGCGGGCGAACGAAAAAGTCAGCCACGCCCGCCAGTTGCCGCGCTGTTTCGGCCAGCGCAGATACAGACCAGTGAACGCCAGCAGCAATAGCATCAAGGTGCTGGCGCCGACGATTTGCTTGCCGACATCGCCGGCCGCAAGGCGACGGTGAATGTCTTCCATCAAATGCAGCAGATCTTCGCCACGACTGGGCTTGCCGAGCAGCTCGCCGGTGTAGGGATTCTGGTACAGCCACTCGCCGCGCCGGCCACCGGCAAACCCGATCTGACCGGCCCATTCCGGCCGGCTTTCGACCGTCACGCCGATCACCGTTTTCGCCGGCATCGCCGCCTGCGCGATGCGCACCCGCTCCGCCACCGGCAGCGGTTCACTGGCCGGCACCGGCACTGTCATGACCTCAGGGTTCAGCCAGCGCAGGATGTCTGACTCAAATGACAGCGTTGCACCGGTCAGGCCGACCACCGCCAGCACGACCCCGGCAGTAATGCCCAGCAGCCAATGCAGCTGAAACCACAATTTCTTGAACATCAGTTGAATCCATGCCGCGAACAGACGCGGGCTTCCAGTTCTTATGATTGCTAATGATACTGATTATCATTAGCCGCAAAAAGCCGGAATTATGGAAGCAATGTGGAATCTCGAACCGACAGCGCGGCAGGTAGGGCTGCGAAGTCACTGGCCCGGACGAGCCGGGCCAGTGTTGAGGGGGTAACGAAGCGCAGGCGAACCGCTCAGGCCGCCAATTCAGGGGCCCGACCGGACTCGGCCTGGGCGCGGGCGATACGGATCATGTTCAGGCTGCGGGTCGGGGTCAGTTCCTGATTCGCGATCCGCTGGAAGGCCGGCACGGTGTGCATCGGCGGTACCGACGCCATGCGCGGCGTGCCAATCAGGCAGTGCAGCTCGGCGAGAATGACCAGATCGGCATAATCCGGACGCGGATTCGGGCCGGTGTCCCCTTCCCGCATCCAGTCATCCGCCACCGTCGCCGCCGTGACAATTTCGCTGTTGAGGCCATATTCGCGCAGCAAGGTGGCGCCAAACAGCGCCCGCACCCGGCTCAGACATTGTTCCAGCCGTGGGCTGTCGAGGCTGAGCTCCGGCCACGCCGCGGCATAGGACAACGCGGCAATTTCACCGGCAGCGTGCAACAGGCCGACCAGATAGGCACGCGCGGCAATCAGGCCGGGCGCGAACTCGCACAGCTGAGCACAGAGATAGGCCACTTCCCGACTCTGTTTGACCGCCGTCGCGAACTTGCCGGCGATGGCCGAGTAGCGGTCGACAACTTGCTCGGAACCGGTAAAGAGATGCAGCAGACGCCGGCTGGTATCGACACCCAGACGGGCCACAGCCTCAAAGCAGGATTGGACCGGATTGTTTGCCAGCATGAACGGGTGATTGGCGGCGCCGATGAGGCGCAGCGCGACCGACGGCTCAATCATCGCGGCCTGCGCCAGCTGGGCCATGCCGAGTTGTGGGTGCTGGATCAGAGCCCGGATGCTGGCGGCACCGGTACGGCTGACCGGCAAGCGGACATTTTGGCGCGGCAAATCGGTGAGCAGCGACGCGAACAGGCGGTCATCGTCTTCCGACAGATCGAGCTCCAGCTCATCCACCTGATAGGCCACCCGTTCCGGTTCGGGCAAGGCCAGCATGACGCCTTGCGGCACCAGCAGCACCTTGGCGGTGCTGTCGGCAACGACACGATGCTGCCGAGGGCGCAGCGACGCCACTCCGGCCAGCGAATTGGCAGTACCGGCCTGCATGCGGCGGATGGCGCCGTCACGGGCGATCAGGGCGAGCTCGCCCTCCAACAGGAAAATTTCGTCGGTATCGACTTCGTCGAGCGCAGCCAACTCCATGCCGCGACGGACATCGAGCAAACGGCACTGACGGGTGAGCAGAATGAGCTCCAGCGCGCTGAGGCGACGGAACGGCAGAAACCGGGAAAGCGTATGGGGCTCGAGTACAACAGGAGAACTCATCGCCGTTGACATCCTTGTTACGACGTACGGCCGCAGGATACTGCAATGGTCCGACCGATTCAATTCTGCGAACGTGTGCACAATGTCACGGCCTGCCACAGCGACAGGTTTTTTTACACTCTGAGCCGTGCAAACAAAAAAATGCCGGCACAGGGCCGGCATTTTTCTGCAGTCTCAACGCTATCAGGGCGACGTCGACAGGGCCTGCTGCTGGCCTTCTGCAACCGCCTGCTCCATCTCGCGCTCGCGCTTTTTTTCCAATCGGTACATCAGCACACCGGCAATGGTGATGGCAAGTGTGACGATCAGAATGATGATGCTCGCCAACGCGTTGATTTTCGGGCTGACGCCCAGACGCACCGACGAGAACACCACCATCGGCAAGGTCGTCGAACCCGGACCCGAAACGAAGCTTGAAATCACCAAGTCATCCAGCGACAACGTAAATGCGAGCAACCAACCGGACACCAACGCCGGCGCAATGATCGGCAGCGTGATGACGAAAAACACTTTCCACGGCGGCGCGCCGAGATCCTGCGCGGCCTCCTCAATGGATTGATCCATCTCGCGCAGACGCGACGACACCACCACGGTTGTGAACGCCGCCGAGAACGTCGTGTGGGCGATCCACAGCGTGGTAAAGCCGCGGCCTTCCGGCCAACCAAACGCTTGCTCGAGTGCAACGAACAGCAGCAGCAACGACAAACCGGTAATGACTTCCGGCATCACCAGCGGTGCGGTGATCAGTGCCGAGAAAAACGTCTTGCCACGGAACCGGCCCATGCGAGTCATCACCACCGCCGCCATCGTGCCGATGATCACGGCGGTGGTCGCGGTGACGAATGCGAGCTTCAGGCTCATCAGCGCCGCGGTCAGCATCTGGCGATCTTTGAACAGTTCGCCATACCACTTGGTCGAGAAACCGGACCAGACCGTCACCAAACGGTTTTCGTTGAACGAATAGACGATCAACAAAAACATCGGCACATACAGGAAGGCAAACGCAAGCGCCATCCAGGTCCAGGATGCGAGGGTATTCTTGTTGGCGTTCATTTGCCCTCCTCCAGCTCTTTGTTCTGGATACGCTGGAAGATGGTGATGGGCAGAATCAACACGAACAGCATTGTGATCGCCACGGCGGATGCCACCGGCCAGTCACGGTTGTTGAAGAATTCCTGCCACAGCACTTTGCCGATCATCAGCTGGTCCGGGCCGCCAAGAATCTCAGGAATCACGAACTCGCCGACGGCCGGAATGAACACCAGCATGCAGCCGGCAATGACGCCGTTCATCGACAGCGGCACGGTGATTTTCCAGAACGCAGTAAACCGGTTGGCACCCAGATCCGCGGCCGCTTCCAACAGGGTCGGATCGTGCTTGACCAAGTTGGTGTAGATCGGCAGCACCATGAACGGCAAGTAGGCGTAAACAATGCCAATGTAAACCGCGAAATCGGTTTGCATCATCTGGATGGGCGAATCGGTGAGGCCCGTCCACATCAGGAAGTTGTTGATGAAGCCGTTGTTCTTCAGCAGGCCAATCCAGGCGTAGATACGGATCAGCAGGCTGGTCCACGACGGCAGGATCACCAGCATCAGGAAAACCTGACGCCAGGCGCCCGGCGCCCGTGCAATCGCATAGGCCAGCGGGTATCCGATCAGCAAAGCCAGAATGGTCGACACCGCCGCCATCTTCAGCGAACCGAGATAGGCGTTGATGTACAGCAGATCATCCAGATCAAACAGCCGCGTGTAGTTCTTGGTCAGCAGCTCGATGTTGCCGGCGAGATCGTATTCGAACGCCACCGGCGGCATCGCAATCGCCGGCTTCATGAACGAGATCACGAAGACAATCGCGAACGGGATGAAGAAGAACAGGAACATCCACAGGTACGGCGCGCCGATGACGAACCAGCGCGGCTGCGGCTTCAGCCGCTTCAGCACTGACGGTTTGCTCATATCGGCAGCACCACAACGCTCTCCGGCGCCCAGCTGACATACACCTCGTCATCCCAGGTCGGCCGCTCGCTGACATCGCGCTCGAAGTTCGAGGCGTTGGCGAGGATCTTTTTGCCGCTGTCGAGTCGGACGTGATAAACCGAGTGGCTGCCGAAGTAAGCGATATTGATCACCTTGCCACGCGACACGTTGGTTTCCTGGGCTGGCTTGGATTTGCTGACGTCGATCTTTTCCGGCCGCACCGCCGCCCACAGAGTCTGGCCCTGCTCACCGGTGATGCCGTGATTGATGTAAATGCGGGTCGGCAGATCAGCGGTTTCAATCTCGCAATGATCCGGCTCGTCAACAATCAACTTGCCTTCAAACATGTTGATCGAACCAATGAACTCGGCACTGAACCGGCAATTCGGCGTTTCATAGACCGTCGCCGGTGCTCCCACTTGCAGGATCTTGCCTTTGCTCATGATGCCGATACGCGAGGCCATGGTCATCGCCTCTTCCTGATCGTGGGTCACCATGACGCAGGTCACGCCGACTTTCTCGATGATGTCGACCAGTTCAAGCTGCATGCGCTCGCGCAGCTTTTTGTCGAGTGCGCCCATCGGCTCGTCGAGCAACAAGAGCTTTGGCCGCTTCGACAGCGAACGGGCCAGCGCGACACGCTGTTTCTGGCCACCGGACAGCTGGTGCGGCTTGCGCTTGGCGTACGGCGACATGTCGACCAGCTTCAGCATCTCCTCGACGCGTGCCTGAATCTGATCTTTCGGCAGCCCGTCCTGCTTCAAACCGAAGGCGACGTTGTCGGCAACGGTCATGTGCGGGAACAGTGCATACGACTGGAACATCATATTGGTCGGCCGCTGGTAGGACGGCACTTTCGCCATGTCTTGACCGTCGATGGTGATGCGGCCTTCGGTCGGCTTCTCGAAACCGGCCAGCATCCGCAGCAAGGTCGACTTGCCGCAGCCGGAGCTGCCGAGCAGTGCGAAAATTTCGCCTTTGCGGATCGACAACTCGACGTTATCGACGGCGGTGAAATCACCGAAGACTTTGCTGACTTTTTCGATTTTGACGTAGTGTTCGTCGGTCTTCGGTTTGGCCGCTGCAGGATTGGCCGGTTTTTCGACTGCCGCCATGATTGCTCCGTTTGCTGCGCGCGCCCGTCGGTGACGGGCGCTCACTGAAATTCGTTACATCCACAACAGGGATCGACTGTCCGTTTTTCGCGCTGAACGAAAGCCAAGCTTTGGGCAGCACACGGAACAGCCAATTCAGAACTGTTTGTTTAATGGTCAATCCGCACAAAATTTGCGCAGCAATGCACCGAAAAACAAAGTTCGACTGAAAAAAAGCCCCGATGCGCACGGCATCGGGGCTGGTTTGACCATTTTACTGGCCGGTCTTGACCTTGGTCCAGACCCGGGTCATCACCCGCTCGATATCCGCCGGCATGACTTTCAGCGTCCACAGCTTGGCCATGGTGGCTTCATCCGGGTAAATCGCGGTGTTGGTTTTGACCTCGTCCGACACCATCGCCAGCGAGGCGCTGTTGCCGTTGGCGTACTGCACGTAGTTGGTGATCTTGGCAATCACGTCCGGGCGCAGCATGTAGTTGATGAATACGTGGGCATTTTCGACATTCTTGGCATCCTTCGGAATCGCCATCATGTCGAACCACATTTCGGTGCCTTCCTTCGGAATGCTGTAACCGATTTCGACGCCGTTGTTGGCTTCAGCCGCACGCGCCTGGGCCTGGAATACGTCGCCCGACCAGCCGACCGCGACGCAGATGTCGCCATTGGCCAGATCGTTGATGTACTGCGAGCTGTGGAAATAAGTGATGTGCGGACGAATCTTTTCCAGCAGCGGCAGCGCGACGTCGGTGTAGTCGGTTTCGACCAGCGACGCCTGCTCTTTGCCCAGGTAGTTCAGTACCGGCGGCAGGATTTCCGACTGGGCATCGAGGAAGGCAACGCCGCAAGCTTTCAGCTTGCTGATGTTTTCTTCTTTGAACACCAGATCCCACGAATCGACCGGGGCGTTTTCACCCAGGATCTCTTTGACTTTCTTGACGTTGTAACCAATGCCGGTGGTGCCCCACAGGTACGGAATGGCGTGCTGGTTACCCGGATCGTAGTTTTCCAGGCGCTGCAGCAGGCTGGTGTCCAGGTTGCCCCAGTTGGTCAGCTTGGTCTTGTCCAGCGGCTGGAACACGCCAGCCTGGATCTGACGGCCAAGGAACGAGCCCGACGGCACAACCACGTCGAAGCCGGTGCTGCCAGCCAGCAACTTGGCTTCCACCACTTCGTTGCTGTCGAACACGTCATAGACGACCTTGATGCCGGTTTCCTTTTCGAAATCCTGCAGCACGGTGTCGTCGATGTAGTCGCTCCAGTTGTAGACATGGACCACTTTTTCTGTGGCAGCCGGCGCCGCGGCCTCGCCTTGTTGCTCGGTCTGTGCCGGTTCCTCGCTACAGGCCATCAGGCCCAGCGCGGCCAGCACGGCTACACCCAGAGTGAGCTTCTGCTTTGCCATTGTTGTTTCCCCTCAGTGGTTCACGC
>CAMLKQ010000089.1 GCA_946480585.1 uncultured Kangiella sp. | reverse complement strand
AGCCGTTCATCGGCATAGAGCGCAAACGCCAGCACCCGCACCATCATCCGTTCGTCGGTTTCGGAAGGATGCTGGGCTATGGTCAGCGGATGACTGCCGTAGTAATGCCGATCCATGTCGGCAATCTGCAGCTCGGCTTTGAAGATGGTGGCTTTCAGTGCCATCGCGATTCCCTCTGCCCGCTCAAACGAGGCCAGAAACAAAACAGGCGCGACGATTGCGGCCGCCGCGCCTGCGCATTCACTGCGTTCGGATTATTTTTCGACGAACGCGCGCTCGATCACATAATGCCCCAGATCGCCTTGGCGCGCTTCGGCAAAACCCATCTCGTTCAGAATCGCGCAGGTGTCTTTCAACATGCTCGGGCTGCCGCACAGCATGACCCGATCATTGGCTACGTTGAACGGCGGCAAGCCGATGTCAGCTGCCAGCTTGCCACTCTTGATGAGATCGGTGACCCGGCCCTGATTGCGGAACGGCTCGCGGGTCACGGTCGGGTAATAAATCAGTTTCTGGCGCACGATTTCGCCAAAGTATTCGTTGTTCGGCAATTCGCGCTCGATGTAATCGGCGTAGGCCAGATCGTTCACGTTGCGAACGCCGTGCACCAGAATCACTTTCTCGAACTGCTCGTAAACGTCCGGGTCCTTGATGATGCTCATGAACGGTGCGAGGCCGGTACCGGTGCTGAGCAGGTACAGGTGCTTGCCCGGGATCAGGTTGTCGACGATGAGCGTGCCGGTCGGTTTGCTGCCGACCAAGACTTGATCACCGACCTTGATGTGCTGCAAGCGCGAGGTCAGCGGGCCATTTGGCACCTTGATGCTGAAGAACTCGAGATGGTCTTCGTAATTCGAGCTGACAATGCTGTAGGCACGCAGCAGCGGCTTGCCTTCCGCCTCCAGCCCGATCATCACGAAATGACCATTGCGGAAGCGGAAACCCTGGTCACGCGTTGTGGTGAAACTGAACAACGAGTCGTTCCAGTGGCGGACATCGAGAACACGTTCGGTAGCAAAAGCGGCCATGGCGGAGAATCAATCAAGGAGGCTAGCGACAACGGGCGCGGATTCTACCGGGTTTTACCGGCAAAAGGACCGAATCGAGATCAATTCTCAGCAGAAAAGCCCAGTTTTTACAGGGGCTTAGCGGGAAAAGACCAAGAGCATGGCCAGAAATGGCTGGTTTCCCCAGACAAGGGCGGGTGGCGCGTACTTGGGTGACGAAAGATGGAACAGGGCGGCGAAGGTTTCGCCTCTCGTCGCCCTGCCCGGCTTGCCCGCCTCAGGCGGTAAGACGTGTGTACAGATTACGCAACGGAGCAAACATGCCGCGGTATTTGTAGGCGGTGAACTCGCCAGCATCGAGGAAGCTGCCGCGGCAGCGCGGGCACTGCTCGACAGTCACGCTGCCGCCGTTGATCCGTCGGGTCAGCAGAGCGATGTCTTCACAGCGCGGGTAATCAATGTCGTGTTGGCCGTTGAAGGCCTGACCCAGCGCCGGCGAACCCAGATCCAGCATTTCGCTGTCATCAATGGCGCGCATGGCGTCCAACTCACCGGTGTCAAACCACATGCCCTTGCAACCGGAACAACGGTCGACCTCGATACCGTTCAGATGAACATGGTCCATTGCCGCATGGCATTTCGGGCAGTTCATGGTGTGCTCCTCGTTTCAACAGTGGAAAGTCTTCAGCTGGTGTGCAGTCTGACGAAAACAAGCCTGAAAGAGTTTGATCCAGCGTAAGAACCGGTAACCGTTGAGACATCTTGCAACAGTTGTCCGGCATTGCCTTTCCAGCATCGGCGCGCTTATGCGTTTATCATGCGAATCACCGAGTGATTATCCGCATACGACCAATGAGCAACGACCAGCAAACCGAACCGAGCCAGCAGGCCACAGCCGCCCAGCGCAGCACCATCAGTTGGGAAGAGTTTCAGAAAGTCGAGCTGCGACTCGGCACTATCATTCATGCCGAACCGAATACCGGTGCGCACAAACCGGCCTACATTGTGGATGTCGATCTCGGTCCGCTCGGCATCAAGCGTTCCAGCGCCCAGATCACCGCGCATTACACGCCAGAGCAATTGCTTGGCCGGCAAGTGCTATGTGTTTGCAACTTTCCCGTCAAGCGCGTTGCCGGCGTTCGCTCAGAGGTTCTGGTGACCGGCTTTCACGATGCCGAAGGCCGCGTAGTGCTGTGCTCGGTGGATCACCCGGTGCCGAACGGCACACCGCTGTTGTAAGCGGAAAAAAATACTCAGTTAGCGCGCTCGGCGGGTTGCCGTGAACGGCTGCGGGCCAGGGTCACCCGCCAGGCAATCGCGCCAGCAATCAATAACAACAGCGCCGCCAACAGGAACGGGGCCCCCGGCAATTGCCAGCTCCGTTGCGCTGCTATCGCAAAGGCAAACGTCTGGGTAAACAGCACCGGACCGACCAAACCGGTCAGGCCGAGCAAACTGCTGTTGGCGCCTTGCAATTGCCCTTGCTCCTGTGGCGTCACGTGCTGGGTCATCAAACTTTGCAAGGCCGGCCCGAACAGGCCCATCAAGGCAAAAACCGGAATACCAAGCCAAAAGCCCCAGCCAACCGGCGCCAGCGCGTAAATCAGAAAACCAGCCATGCCAAACGCCAAACCGGTCAGCATCGCGCGCCGCTCTCCCATCGCCGGCACGAGGCGCCGGATCAGCACGGCTTGCACGATCACGTTGCAGACACCGACCATCGCCAGCGTCAAACCGGTCACCGTTTCATTCCAGCCATAGCGGTAACTGACGTACAACACAAAGGTGCTCGGCAGCACGTAATGCGCCAACAGATACAGAATGTTGACGCTGGCAAGACCAAACAGTTCTGGATGCGAGCGCAGCAATTTCAGTGAACCCACGGGATTGGCCCGTGCCCAGGAAAACCGGCCGCGTCTTTCCACTGGCAAGGACTCTGGCAAGACAAACACACCGTACAGCGCGTTCAACAAGGTCAAGCCACCGGCTACCCAAAACGGCAGTCGGCTGTCGATGCCACCGAGCACACCACCGAGTGCCGGCCCGATGACAAACCCAATGCCCCACGCGGCGCCGAGCATGCCGAAACTGGCTGCGCGCTTTTCCGGCGGCGTGACATCGGCAACATAGGCACCGGCGGTGGAAAAACTGGCGGCGGTGATGCCGGACAGCACCCGTCCGACAAACAGCCACCACAGGTTCGGTGCGAGCGCCATCAACAAATAATCCAGCCCCAAACCAAAGCAGGAAATCAGAATCACCGGGCGACGACCAAACCGATCCGACAGTGCGCCAAGCACTGGCGAAAACAGGAATTGCATCAGCGCCCACGCCAGCGAAAACAACCCGACCATCTGCGCGGCCGCCGCGGTGTCGCCTGCCATGAACTGCTCGACCAATTTTGGCAACACCGGAATCACCACGCCCAATGCCAGCACATCGAGCACCAGGGTGATGAAAATGAAGATGAACGTCGCGCGCGACGCGCCGGCGGGAGCTTGGGCTGACTGCACAATGACCATTCCGAGGGCAAACAACCCGGCTATTTGACGCGCTCGCTGCGGCACTGACAAGGCAGCGTCGCGACATTGCTGACAACCGTGCGGCAACAGCCGCTGGCGTGGCGGCAGGACACCGCAGCCTGGTACTTGCCATCGGCACCACCGCGATGCCGGTGCGAGTTCAGCCGATACCGCGCGCACCCGAACAAAAATGCCACAGGCGCTGTCAACGAAGCGCCGTCACTGACGTTAACGCAAACAGGACCCCGCCCGGATGAACCCGTGATGCCTGCCGCTGTTGCCCCGTTTCCGATCCCGCTAGACTTGTCCGGCACACCGCCCGCGGCGGTGCCGCCCGGTCGTTTCGCTACCGTCGCGGCCCGTCACCTTTCCCCGGACGAGACCCGACACGGCACCGTGAATGACAGCCAGCTGCAACACCAGCGTCGTCAGCTCGACCAGTTTCTGGCCGGGGTGGAACGGCGAGCCTTGCGCATGGCCGAGTTCTCGGTCCGACATCGCGACGACGCCCTTGAGATTGTCCAGGACGCGATGCTGAAACTGGCCCAGCGCTACGGTCACCTGCCAGCCGAGCAATGGCCCCCGCTGTTCCAGCGCATCCTGCAAAGCCGCATTACCGATCATTTCCGTCGCCAGAAAGTCCGCAATCGCCTGTTTGTCTGGTTCAGCCGAGCCGATGAAGACGGCGACGACTATGATCCGATTGCCGAAGCCGCTGATGAAAGCCTGAACAATCCGCTGGATCGCTTGAGCCTGGAACAAGGCAATCAGGCGCTGGTGGATGCCGTCGCGCAATTGCCGGAACGGCAGCGGCAGGCGTTTCTGTTGCGCCACTGGGAAGGGCTGTCGGAAAAGGACACGGCGTTTGCCATGCAGTGCAGTGAAGGATCGGTGAAAACCCATTTGTCGCGAGCCATGCACACACTTCGTGCCCGCCTCGCCGAACATGCTTGAGCAGGAGTTGCCATGAACCAACCGCAAGCGCCCGGACCTGATGCTCGTGACAACGCCCGTGACAACGCTCGAGACGGCACCCAAGACCATATCGCAGACAAGGCCTGGCTCGACCGCACCCGCACGGCGCTCGACGAACAGGCGGCGACGCTGGATTACAGCGCGCAGCTGAAACTGCAGCGCGCACGGGAAGCCGCGCTGGCCAGCATGGCGCCGGCGCGCAGCAGCAAGCCGTGGTGGCAGCATCAGGTACTGTGGCTGACGGCTGTGCCGGCGGCCCTTGCCATTGCGGTCGCCGTACCGCTGCTGCTGCCAGCATCGAGCCATCACACCGATAGCGCGCTCGCCGTTAACGATGAAACACTGCAAGGCTTTGACGACATGAGCTTGCTCGCCGCCGACGCCGATCTGGAAACCCTGGCCGACATCGAGTTCTATCAATGGCTGGCCGACAACCCGGACGCCACCGACGCCTGAGCCATCACCCGAACCGGAATCGGCAAATCTCGTTACCGGAAAGACGTGGCGAAACGGCACGTTTTTGCCTATATCTAATGCCATCCACAGGGGCGGGACATGCCCCGCCCACCCGACGGCAAGGCAGGACGCCACACCGCGGTGCAGGAGAATGGCATGGCCCCCGAGCCGACCGGCATCAATCCGCTGCACAACGACAAAGCCAACAGCGGCCAAGAACTCTATTTGCCCACCGAACTCTGTCTTTTGCCGCTGTCCGAGCGGCCGTTCTTTCCGCCACAGACGCTGCCCATCCTGATGAACGAAGAGCAGTGGCGCGAAACCCTCGATTACATCGGCGGCACTGAACACCGACTTGCCGGCCTCGTTTTGGTCAAAACCGCTCATCCGGATCAGGCAACGGTGCGTGATTTTCATCCCATCGGCACCATAGTCCGGGTCCATCACCCGGTGGTGTCCGGCGGCAAAATCCAGTTCATTGCCGAAGGCTTGCAACGTTTCCGCATCCGGCAATTCAACAGCGACAAAGCGCCGTTTCTGGCTGAGGTCGATTACCCGGTCGAACCGCGCTACCGCAACACCGAGCAGCTGAAAGCCTTCGCGGTCGCCATCATCAACGCCCTGCGCGACATGCTGCCGCTCAATCCGCTCTACAGCGATGAGCTGAAATTTTTCCTGAACCGGTTCAACCCGAATGATCCGTCACCGCTGGCCGACTTTGCCGCCAGCCTGACCACCTCCACCCGCGACGAGCTGCAACACATCCTCGAAACCGTGCACCTGCGCGAACGCATGGAAGCGGTGATCGAACTCATCAAGACTGAAATGCAGGTCGCCCGGCTGCAAGCCAAGATCCGGGAGGAAGTCGAAGAAAAGCTGAGCGAGCATCAGCGCAAGTTTTTCCTGCGTGAGCAGATGAAAGCGATCCAGCGCGAGCTTGGCATCGCCAAGGACGACCGCACCGCCGACACCGAACGCTTCCGCGAACGGCTGGAACCGCTTAACGTTCCGGCAGCGCCCCAGCAGCGCATCGACGAAGAGCTCGACAAACTGGCAGTGCTGGAACCGGGTTCACCGGAATACGCGGTCACCCGCAACTGGCTCGACGTGGCAACCTCGGTGCCATGGGGCAAATGCAGCGACGACAATCTCGATCTGAAACGCGCCAAAGCCGTTCTCGAAGACGAACATGCCGGTCTGGATGACGTCAAACAGCGCATCATCGAATTTCTGGCAGTTGGTGCGCTGAAAGGCGAAATCGCCGGCTCGATTGTCTTGCTGGTCGGCCCGCCCGGTGTCGGCAAAACCTCAATTGGTCGCTCGATTGCCCATGCGCTGGAACGAAAATTCTACCGGTTCTCGGTCGGCGGCATTCGTGACGAAGCCGAGATCAAAGGCCATCGCCGGACCTACATCGGCGCCCTGCCCGGCAAATTGATCCAGGCACTGAAAGAATGCGGCACGATGAATCCGGTGGTGATGCTGGATGAGATTGACAAGATCGGCAGCAGCTATCAAGGCGACCCGGCATCGGCGCTATTGGAGGTACTTGACCCGGAGCAGAACAACGCGTTTCTGGATCACTACCTGGATGTCCGCGTCGATCTGTCCAAGGTGTTGTTCGTCTGTACCGCCAACCAGCTCGACACCATTCCGCGGCCCTTGCTGGACCGCATGGAAATCATCCGCTTGAGCGGCTACATCACCGAAGAAAAAATGGCGATCGCACGCGATTACCTGTGGCCACGTACGCTGGAGCGCGTTGGCTTGTCACGCCGTGACATCAAACTGGAACCGACCGCGCTGCGCACCATCATCGAAAACTATGCCCGCGAAGCCGGCGTCCGCAATTTGGAAAAGCAGCTCGGCCGCGTTGCCCGGAAAGTGGTGGTCGACAAGGTTGCCGAACCCGGCTTCGAAAAAGCCAACAAGAAAAAGGCGGCGGCTGCCAAGCTCGTGATCACGGCTGATCGCATCAGCCATTACCTCGGCCATCCGGTTTTCACCAACGAGACACCGGCGCAAGGCGTCGGCATCGTCACCGGCCTCGCCTGGACAGCGCTGGGCGGCTCCACCCTGAACATCGAAACGGCCATCATCCATCACAAACAACGCGGCCTGAAGCTGACCGGTACGCTTGGCGATGTCATGAAGGAATCGGCCGAAATTGCCTACAGCTACGTTGGCGCCCATCTGCAGGCGTTTGGCGCCAGCGCCGATGCGCTCGACAATTGTTTTGTCCACATCCATGTCCCGGAAGGCGCCACACCGAAAGACGGGCCTAGCGCCGGCATCACACTTGCCACCGCCCTGCTCTCGCTGGCGCGGCAACAACCACTGCGCCGCCCCTTGGCCATGACTGGTGAGCTGACCTTGACCGGCGATGTGCTGGCCGTCGGCGGCATTCGCGAAAAAGTTGTCGCCGCACGACGGGTCGGGATACGGGAATTGATCCTGCCAGAATCTTGTCGCGGCGATTATCAGGAACTGCCGGCCTACATTCGCAAAGGCTTGACGGTGCATTTTGTCCGGCGCTACGCCGATGTGGTTGCCATTTGCTTCGCAACAAAAAAGCGCACTGCCGTTTGACAGACGTGAGCTGACCGACTTTGCTTGAGGCACCGGCGCAATCGCTGATTCGCGCCGCAGCCACAGTTCAAGCAGGAGGGAGCATGCGAGTGACGCCAGTAGTGCGATGGGCCGGCGCGTGGTGCGGGCTCATGTTGGGGGTTGGCGCGGTACACGCCGGCGAGGTCAGTTTCAACGGTTTTATTTCGGCGTTTGGCGGCAAGGCGCTGGAAACCGCCGACAACCCGAATGCCTATCCCTGCAATTGTGCCATCGTCGATTACCCGTTCGTCGGCATCTATGAAGACGAATGGACCTTCGATCCCGATACTACGTTCGGTTTGCAAGCCAACTTCACCATCTCCGACAAGCTCTCGGCAACCGGCCAGATCGTTTCGCACGGCTCACGCAACTACGACACCAGCATTCAATGGGCCTACCTGAGTTACTCGCTCAGCGATAGCTGGACTTTGCAAGCCGGTCGCAAACGCCTGCCACTGTTCTATTACTCCGACTTTTTTGACGTCGGCTACGCGATGCCTTGGGTGCGTGCACCGGGCGATCTCTACGGCTGGCAGATTGTCGGCTATGAAGGGATCAATACCCTGTTCAATGGCAGCTGGGGCGATCTCGGCGTCACCGCCAACATCTGGGCCGGCCGTGACAATGATGATGAAAACGCACTGCTGAGCGAAGTTTATTACGGTGCGCGCGTCGACGAAACCTGGAA
>CAMLKQ010000088.1 GCA_946480585.1 uncultured Kangiella sp. | reverse complement strand
CCGTATCGCCACAATGATGGCGGGATCGGTGCGCGGAAAATGGTTGCGATCACAGTGCTCGCAATGGCGGCTGTGGCCGGCCTCCTGCATCACGGTCGGCGCACCGCAGCCGGCGCAAAAGCCGTGCTCGCGGTGCCAGTGCAACAAGGCCTTGGTTTGGCAGGCGATCAAAAGATCCGTGGCGGACAAGCTCGCTGCGTGCTGGCGCAGATCGCCAAAATCGCTAGTGCTGAAGCCGGCGCTGTCCGGCTCTTCCAGCCGCACGGCAAAGGTCGGGATGCCGTCATACAAACCCAGAAACACTGCATGCTCGCGCTGACTTGCTGACAACGCCGCCATCGGCTGATACGGGCTCGCGCCGAGCAGTGACAGCGCATCGCCGTACATCGCCAGCACCCGGGCATCGGCGCGGGCGCGCAAGTCGGCTTGCGCCGCTTCGTCCTTGCGCAGCAGCGCTTCCCGTTGCAGCGTGTAGTGCAGGAGATCGGCATGCAGGTGTTCTGCGTGCAAACGAACAGCAGGCAAGCTCATGTCATCACCTCAATGGCAAACAGGGAGAATCCGGCCAGCAGCAGCCACAGCAACACCGCGAACAACAACGGCCGGAACGAGATCGCTTTCAGCGTGGCGCGGCTCAAGCCGGCGCCGAGCCACAGCAGCGACAGCGCAAACAGCGCCCGCGCCGCCGTGTTGATGGGCTCGGCCCAATTCGCCAGCGCCGGGAATACGGTGCGCAGCAAGCTCGCGATCAAAAACAGGGAGATAAAAACTGGAAAAGCCGTCTTGCCGTCGCGCTGCCGGTTGACAATGCCAAAGCCAATCACCAGCGGCACAATCCAGATCGTCCGGGCCAGTTTGCCGGTGGTGGCAACCGCCAGCGCTTCGTCGCCGTAACTCGCCGCCGCGCCGACCACCGAGCTGGTGTCGTGAATGGCGAGCGCCGCCCACAAACCAAACTGTTCTTGGCTCAGCTGCAGGGCATGACCGAGCAGCGGAAACAACCACAGCGCCACCGCATTCAGCAAAAACACCACCGCCACGGCCAGCGTTATGCTCTCGCTCTTGGCGCGCAGCACCGGCGCCAGCGCCGCAATCGCGCTGCCACCGCAAATAGCGGTGCCCGCCGTCAGCAGCTGGCCCAGCACGCGCTCCACCCGCAGCAGCCGCGCCAGCGCGTAACCGGCAACCAATGCAAGGCCAATGGTGGCAATGGTAATCAACAGGCTGTCGCGCGCCGTCGCCAGCACCGTCGCCAGCGGCAAACCAAAGCCAAGCCCAACCACCGCCGTCTTCAGCACTGTACCAGCCGCGTGCGAGCTGTACGTCGCCACCGGGTTACCCAGCCCCAGCGCCAGCGCAATGCCGGCCAGCAAAGCCAGTGAGCTATTCAGCCAGCCGAGCAGACAAGCCAGACTCGCCAGCGCCAGCAGCCCCACCGCAAGCCTGTCACGGCCACTACTCAGCGCACGCAATTGGGCAAGAAACGACACCGCCATCAACCGGACAACCCATCACTCATGCAGCAAAGGCGGGCATTGTGAGCGCCGGGCGGGTTGTCGGCAACCGCTGGGGTTGCGTTGGTGGAGGAAGGTTGGTCTGAGCCAGCGAAGCCCAACATTCACCTTTGCGCAGCAGCTTGGACGGCCGCTACTGATGCAACATCGAACGTTGCCTCGGTCTCCTATTTCGGTATTCTTGAGATTCCTGCAGCCGAAAGTTCACGTAGGTCCGAACCGCGTAGCGCTTTGGACGCATGTGAGAGTCATTCGTACGAAGCCGCTACGCGGATTCGTACCTACGAGCTCTACGCGGATTTGTACCTACGAGTTACGCTGCATACAGCTGTTTGGCAATGCGTTGGATGTTGCGATGATATTTAGAATCCTGCTGTTTATAAGTGCCGTGGCTGGTACGGCCACCTCCGCGCTAGATTCCTACGAGCTGCGCGGTGTGAAGGTATTTAGCAACGAGGTTGACAGCCACAAGTGCAAGCAGCTTTTTGTGAACAACAAAGAAGTTGTGTGGGTCTTCGGCGCAACCGGGACAGATGTGGGCCCAATTGTTCGCATCTGCAAGGAAGCGGCGGAGCCTAATCACGGGGGCGCCGACCACGGGACAATCCATGGTGGTGTCCTCAATGGTTGGTATATCGTGGATCTGGCAACAGGCGAGACAGTAGCACTGTCATTGCCTCACTTGACCAACTTCTCCAATCCTGAATTTTGTGGGTCTCTTGCGGCATATTGGGGCATGGATGGTTACTCCACGTACTCCCTGATTGTCGCCGACCTTCGTAGCAAGAAGATCGTAAAGAGCACGCCCATAACCAAGGTGGCGCTGGAAACTGATTACATGTATCACCTGGCTCCGGCCGTGTGGAATAGAGAGTGCGACAGCGCAAGCTTTAGTGATCCTCGCTATATAGAAGCGACAGTGATTGATGCGAAATTCAACTAGGAGTACCCGTAAGTCTGAACCGCGTAGCGTTTCGGAAGCATGTGAGTGTCATTCGTACGAGTCCGCCGCGCGAGTTAGTACCTACGATCTGGCGTTATGGTCCACGCTATTGTCTTTGTTATAGGTTGTGCACATGGCTAGAAAATTTTCGTTCATCGCGCTGCTTGTCACGTTCTTCGGTGTAAGCGGATCCGCTTCTTCGGTGATTGAAACTGGCTGCGGAGTGTTCATTGAAAGGGAAGGGCAGATTGAGTTCGTTGAGACGCCAAATCTTAAGGTGGCGGAGTACAGTGAGAGTGTAGTTTTTTCCGGGTTTCATTCTGATGATGGCGGCAAGATTTCTATGATCATGTGCTCCCGTGATAGCTTGATCCCAATGCCATTTGACTATCAGATCTTGAACGCCGGTATTGTCCTTGCGATAAAAGATGGCGAACGGTTGGTTGTTCTTGAACGGAGTGGTGGAAACTACCGAGTTAGGCCTTTGGATGGGGCTGTTCTTAGAGACGATGAGATATCTGCGATTGCAGAGCGGCTTAAAGGATTCCCAAATTTGCAATGAATGACGCAACACGTTGCGCCGAATGTTCAAATGAGACAGGTTGAGCGAGGTAGGTTGGGCTACCAAGCCCAACAACGTGGTTTTATGTGCGCGCCGATGTTGGGCTTTGCAAACTCTGCCCGACCTACCGTCTGACCATCCTTGATTCGAGCCAGTAACCTGTTTCGTGCCCTCACCAATAGCGCACCAGCCGCCCACGGCCAATCACCATCTCTCCCCATCCCCCGGTTTACGTTTGGTAACAGAGCCCGGCAATCGGTCACAGTCTCGGTGTTATAGTTCACTACAACACTGCCACGGGCACCCTCCCGCGGCGTGTGGACAGTCCCGGAAGGGGCGCCCCGAGCGTTGGTCGGGCCGGCAGTCCCGGTCGGTTCGGCCCTGACACCATCCCAAGGACGGCCCCGGCTGGTCCTCGAACAGGCAGTTAAGGAGGCGTATGCGAGCAGAGTGGAGTGACGAAGCGCCGATCTACCGGCAGCTGCGCGAGCGCATCGTGCAGCTGATTCTGGAAGGCGCACTGGCCGCCGGCGATGCGTTGCCGTCGGTGCGGCAGGTGGCGGCGGATTACCGCATCAATCCGCTGACCGTAAGCAAGGCATATCAGGAATTGTCCGAGGAGAACATCGTGGAAAAACGACGCGGGCTCGGCCTGTACGTCAACGAAGGCGCGCGGGAGAAGCTGAAAACGCAGCTGCGCCAACAATTCCTCGACGAAGAGTGGCCGCGGGTGTTGAAGCGCATGGAGCTGCTGGATCTGAGCGCGAAAGATCTGTTGGCGATGGGCCAAACCGGAGGTGCGGCATGAACACGAGCGCAAGCACTCTGGTGCAGGGCCGTGGCATTCACAAGGCGTTCGGCAAGCACGATGCGCTGGGTTCGGTCGATTTCCGCATCGAGAAAGGCCGCATTGTCGGTTTGATCGGCAGCAACGGCGCCGGCAAAACCACGCTGCTGCGGGCGATGCTGGGCCTGACCGATTTCGACGGCGAGCTGTCGGTGCTGGGCATGGACCCGCGCACGCAGCGCGATCAGTTGATGGAGCGGGTGGCCTACATTGCCGACGTCGCGATTCTGCCGCGCTGGCTGCGCGTGGATCAGGCGGTCGATTACGTCGATGGCGTGCATCCGCGCTTCTCGCGTGAACGCTGCATGCAGATGCTGGCGAAAACCGAGATCCCGGCCAAAGCCAAAATCGGCACGCTGTCGAAAGGCATGGTCGCCCAGTTGCATCTGGCGCTGGTGTTGGCCATCGACGCCGAATTGCTGATTCTGGACGAACCGACGCTGGGCCTCGACATCGTCTACCGCAAGGCGTTTTACGAAACCCTGCTGGGCGATTACTACGAGCGTGAACGCACCATTGTGCTGACCACGCACCAGGTCGAAGAAGTGCAGCACCTGCTGACCGACATTCTGCTGATCAGCAAAGGCCGGCTGGTCCTTGATGCGACTATGGATGCGGTCAGCGAGCGTTACACCGAGGTGATGGTGGCGCGTGAACAGCTGGAAGCCGCGCGGGCAATGAAGCCGATCAGCGATCGGGAAGTGTTTGGTCGCCATGTGCTGATGTTCGAGAACATCGGTCGCGATCAATTGCGCAGTTTGGGCGAGCTGCGGACACCCGGCATTGCCGATGTGTTTGTCGCCAAAATGACGGAGGCACGAGCATGAGTAGCAAAGCCTTTGCCACGCTGATCAAGCGTGAGTTGTGGGAGCACAAGGGCAGTCTGGTCTGGACGCCGATCATCGTCGCCGCCGTGCTGGCCTTGTTGAGCGGTTGGCTGGTGATCCGCGGCGCCTATGAGATTGGCAATTCGCCGGAGTTTCATCTCGACGGTGAAAGCGTGAAGATCGCCAACGTCGCCACCAAGCTCAACAGCATGACCGACGACGAGCGCGCCGACGCGGTCAAGGCCGGTTTGACCGGGCTGAAAGTGCCGTTCGATTTGCTGATGCTGATCATGCTGCCGTTCTACTGTGTCGCGGCGCTGTTTGACGAGCGCAAGGACCGGTCGATTTACTTCTGGCGGTCACTACCGGTGTCGGATTGGCAGGCGGTGCTGTCGAAATTGGTGACTGGCGCGGTGGTGTATCCGGCGATCATTCTGGCCTCGGCGGCTGCCTTGCAGCTGATCTGGATGCTGATCGCAACGGGCCTCAGCTGGTACATCGGGGTCAGTGCCTGGAGCACGGTTTGGGCGCCGAGTGTGTTGCCGTGGTTCTGGTTGTCGAGCTACATCGATTATCTGTTGCTGATGCTGTGGATCGCGCCGTTCCTTGCGCTGCATCTGGCCTTGTCGGCGGCGACCAAGCGTCCGCTGGTGATCGCCGTAGTGTTGCCGCTGGCGCTGATGCTGATCGAAGAACTGGTCAGCGGCACCGAGTACATCGGTCAGTGGATCGCGGAACGTTTTGTCGGCATCGCCGCGCTGATCTGGGGCGACATGCAGGAGTTGGCGGACGCTGGCGAAGCGTATCCGTTTGCCCGCTACAGCCACGGTTTTGAAATGCTCAGCAGCGGTCAGCTGTGGTTTGGTCTGGCGTTGACGGGATTGTTGCTGGCTGGCGCGGTCTATGCCCGCCGCCGACTGCAGGATGTGTAAACACGGGTTTGTGGCAAGCGCGCCATTGATGTGGCGCGCATTTCAACAGCAAGGAGTGAAAAATGAAAAAGACGGTTTTGGCCTTGTCGCTGGCACTCAGCACTACGCTGACCGGTTGCGTGATTGCGATTGGCCCGGATGGCTTCGACAGCGGTGACAGCGTCACCCGCACGGATCGCAAAATGCGGGAAAAAATCGCCGAGCTGCCGCTGGGCCAGAGCTTGGCTGCGGTCCGCGACGAACTCGGTGAGCCGCAGTTCACCGAAGCCTTCAACGGCAAGGACGGCGAGTACCGGGTGTACTTCTACCGCACCCACCGTACCCACGAAGACGGCGACACCACCCGCGACGAAACCACGCCGCTGGTGTTCCGCGACGGCAAGCTGATCGCGGTCGGCATGGATGCGTACCGTAGCGCCGTCCAGTCGTGATCACCACCGGCGATGCCGGGCAGTGACTCCAACAAGGCAGACCTCGGTCTGCCTTGTTTTTTGGCGTGCATTTTCTGTTCGACCGCTGCCATACCGCAGCACGGGGTGGGCTGGCCGACTCCCGCGTGCGGTTCACCAGCGTGGTGCGGCTGTCGCCAGCGGCGAGATATGCGAGAATGCGCGCCCAGCGAAATTTGTACCGGATGGCTTGCGATGAGCGCACCCGAGATGTCATTGAGCGACTGGCTCGCCCGTTTGCCAGCCGCCGAACAGCAGGACTATCAAGCCCTGATCGCCCGCCTGCAAGAGGTGGGCGACCCGGAAAAACTGAGCCCGCAGGAGCGGGCCGCATTGGCAGAAATGGCCAATCGCTACGCCGCGGCCGGCGGTGCACCAACCGGCGCCAGCGCGACCGCAGCCCCATCACCGGCTGCAGCGGCCGCCGCGCGCCTGAACCGCGCGCCGCCGCCGGTGACGCCGACCATTCAGCCGATCAGTGCAGCGTTTCTGCAAACCGAATTTGTCGCCTTTGTCCGCGAAGTGTTGAACCGCGACTGGTGTGCCCGCGGCGGCACGCTGCAGGATGCGGTGCTGCACACCTTTGAGCAGAAATGGTTGCCGGACGAACTGCGCGACGAGCAAACCTGCGCCCAGCTGTACCGGCGTTACCAACGCGACATCGATCAGGCCAATGGGTTTCGTCAGGGCCTGCCGGGTAATCAACCGCTGGTGGGCGACAAGCGCATGGCCGTCGGCCTCGCCTGGTTCACCACCATCTACAAAATGCATCAGTTGCTGTTGCAGGGTGTGGATCCGGACAGCTGAGTGGTGTGTAGCGATGCAACAAAAAGGGCGCCATTGGCGCCCTTTTTTTTTGCTGAACAACGCTTACTGCAAGCGAGCTGCGCCATCGAGACGCAGCACGGTGCCATTGAACATGCCGTTGTCGATGATGTGATTGACCAGTGACGAGAATTCGTCCGGTTTGCCGAAGCGCGGCGGGTAGGGTACCGAGGCGGCGAGCTGGGCGCGGATCTCGTCGGTGACATTGCCGAGCATTTGGGTATCGAACATGCCGGGCGCGATCGCCATCACGCGGATTTTCAGCGCGGCGAATTCGCGCGCCAGCGGCAGCAGCATGCCGACCACGCCGGCTTTCGAGGCGCTGTAGGCGGCTTGGCCGAGCTGGCCTTCGAAGGCCGCGATCGAGGCGGTGTGGATGATCACGCCGCGATCTTCATCATCGCCGACAACATTGTTCTGCATGTGGCGAGCGGCGGCCTTGGTCAACAGGAACGCGCCAATCAGATTGATGTTGATCACTTTCTGGAAGAACGCCGCTTCCATCGGGCCTTTTTTGCCGAGCACGCGGCCATTGCCAAGTATGCCGGCGCAGCTGACCGCGACAGTGACCGAACCCATCGCTTGCGCTGCGGCATCGACCGCGGCGTCAACCTGTTCCGCGTTGCTGATGTCGCAGCTGAAGAACTGCGCGTTCGCGCCCAGTTTGGCGACGGCTTGTGCGCCTTGTTCGGCATTGATGTCGAGCAGTGCGACTTTGCCGCCGCGCGCGATGATCGATTGCGCCACGGCAAAACCGAGGCCGCTGGCGCCGCCGCTGATGACGGCGTGAAGGGAGGAAACGGGCATGAGACAAGTCCTGTAGTCGAATGCGGTCTGGTCGCCAATGAGGCGGCAGTCGCGGAAAGAGGCAAATCGGCCGGCATTTTAGCAGCCCACACCGGTGTCGGCAGCGCTTGTGCGGTCGGGCCAGCCAATGACGGCTGGCCTTCGTCGTGAGGCAAATGCCGGCGCAGCGCTCCGGGTCAGTGTCGGATCAGTGCGCCGGATACAGTGGCGGCAGCGCCGAATCGTTTTTGCTGCCGGCCGCAGGAGGCGTCATCGGTCGCAGGCGTGGCAGCACCCCCGCCAGTGACTCACCGAGCCAGCGCTGCGGCGGCGGGCCATATAGCGCCTGTTGCAAACCGCGCAATACGGTGGCGACCGCCGGTTCCTGCCGTGCCGCCAGATCTTCCAGTGAGTCGGCCCCGGTCCATTGCAACAGCAGCTGGCGTGCTGCTTTCGCATCGTTGCGCTGACAAGCCTCGCGCACGGCTCGCAGGCTGGCGTCGGTTGCCGCGCTCGCTTGCTGACGCGTGGCGTTCGGTGTTGGCGCGGGATGCGGTCGATTGGCGCCAGCGCGGCGAGCGCGCCACCACAGTGCCAGCGT
>CAMLKQ010000087.1 GCA_946480585.1 uncultured Kangiella sp. | reverse complement strand
CCGCCGGAGACGATGTCGTAACCGCGGTCCATGAACACCTTGGCCATGGCCTTGGCGTTGGCGACCACCTGCTTTTGATAAGCCTTGAATTCCGGCTCCAGCGCTTCCTTGAACGCCACGGCCTTGGCGGCGATGACGTGCATCAGCGGGCCGCCTTGGCCGCCCGGGAACACGGCGCTCTGGAACTTCTTCTCCAGCTCCGGATTGGCCTTGGTCAGAATCACGCCGCCGCGCGGACCGCGCAGGGTCTTGTGGGTGGTCGAGGTCACCACGTCGGCATAAGGCACCGGGTTCGGGTATTCACCGGCGGCGACGAGGCCGGCGACGTGCGCCATGTCGACCATAAAGTAAGCGCCTACTTTGTCGGCGATCTCACGCAACCGCTTCCAGTCGACGACGCGCGAATAGGCCGAGAAGCCGCCGAGGATCATCTTCGGCTTGTGCTCGAGGGCCAGCGCTTCGGCGTGGTCGTAATCGATGTAACCGGCCGGGGTCAGGCCGTACTGCACACTCTTGTAGAGCTTGCCGGAGAAGTTGACCGGCGAGCCGTGGGTCAGGTGGCCACCGTGGGCCAGCGACATGCCGAGCACGGTGTCGCCCGGATTCAGCAGCGCCATGTACACGGCCGAGTTGGCTTGCGAGCCGGAATGTGGCTGGACGTTGGCGTAATCGGCGCCAAACAGCTGCTTGACCCGGTCAATGGCCAGTTGCTCGGCCACGTCGACGTATTCGCAGCCGCCGTAGTAACGCTTGCCCGGATAACCCTCGGCGTACTTGTTGGTCAGCACCGAGCCCTGCGCCGCCATCACCCGGGCGCTGGTGTAGTTCTCGGAGGCGATGAGCTCAATATGCTCTTCCTGACGGTGACGTTCGTGTTCCATCGCCGACCAGAGTTCGGCGTCGTATTGGGCCAGGGTAGCGGGGTTGCGCAGCATGGTTCGGTTACCGGATGAGGGGGCCAAAAAATGAGCGCGCATTGTACTCGATTGGATGGCCGAACAGCAGCTTACAACTGGCACTCTTGTCAGCCGTGCAGCGCCGGCGTAGCCTCCGGCGACATGAGTTTTTGCCATGTGAGGAGAAACACCCCGGCGACCAGGCCGGACCAGCGGTTTTGAACAGGAGCAAAACCGCCCACAGCATCAGCACCGTTGTACCCGAGCAATGCAGTCCGGGGTCGCAGATGAGACAGACATCTGACGACACCCCCGCCCACGAGGGCGGGAGAAAAAAGACGTGGAAACGTAGAAAAACCTGCAAACGGAGCAACCATGAAAATCAAAATGTCCAAGCTGTACGTCGCCTTGCTTGCCAGTACTGGCACTCTGCTCACCACCAACACCAGCTTTGCCGCCGAAAACGAAGAGGAAGCTCAGCGTGTCGAAGTCGTCGGCTCCCACATCAAGCGCACAGACTTAGAAGGCCCGTCACCGGTCCTGACCATTGATCGCGACACAATCGACAAGTCTGGCTACAACAACCTGCAGCAATTGCTGGAGCGCATTCCAGCCGCCGGCAACGGCACCTTCTCGACTCGCGGTAACAACCAGGACTCAACAGCAAACGGTGCAGCCGCGGTTAGCTTGCGCGGCCTCGGGGCCGATGCCACATTGGTATTGATCAACGGACGCCGGGTCGCCATCAGCTCGTTTGCTGAAGACGTCACCACCAACTTTGTCGACATCAACAGTATTCCGGTGTCCGCCATCGAGCGCATCGAAATTCTGAAAGACGGCGCTTCGGCCGTGTACGGTTCCGACGCGGTTGCCGGCGTGGTCAATATCGTGTTGCGCAACAATTATGTCGGCACCGAAGTCACCATGAGTTACGGCAACACCACCGATACTGACGCCGATGAAAAGTCGTTTTCTGCATTGTGGGGTTGGGGTGGTGACAACGGGAATGCAACGCTGATTTTTGATTACTTCTCCAACAACAGCCTGATGAACGCCGACCGCGGTGATCTGGGCACAGCCAACCAGACCGCGAATGGTGGTGAAGATTTCCGTTCGTCGCGCGGCTTCCCGGGTTCGTTCGTCGTCGATGGTGTTGCCACCGTTGACCCGAGCTGCGATCCGGAAAACATCGCCGGCGCGGTTTGCGTATACGATTACGGTCCGTGGAACGTACTGATCCCGGAAGCGGAGCGAACTGGCTTGATGTTCCTTGGCAATCGCCAGATCGGTAGTAATATCGATCTCTTTACCGAAATCTCAGTGCAGCACAACACTTCGTTTGCCCAAGGCGCACCGACCCCGCTCGACGGCGATGCAGGCCTGACCGTACCGGGCGATCACCCGAATAGCCCGTTTGTTGGTGCCACCACCATCGACATCCTGCGTTTCCGCACGGTCGATGCCGGCGCTCGCCGCTTTGATATCGAAACCGACAGCCTGCGCGCCGTACTCGGTCTGCGCGGCACCCTTGGCACTTGGGACTGGGAAACCGCCATCCAGAAAGGTCGCAGTGAATCGACCCAAACCGGTGGTCGCGATCAAGGCTGGGTCCGCACCGATTTGCTGCAAGCAGAGATCAACGCAGGTCGTTACAACCCGTTCGGCGGCACCTACAACTCGCCTGATGTCATCAACGCCATCACCACCAGCCTGGTCCGTCAGGGCGTGTCGCATCTGACCGCGTTCGACGCCAAGTTCACTGGTGATCTGTTTGATACCGAAAATGGCGCCGTCGCCATGGCCACCGGTATCGAATACCGCGAAGAAGATGCCAAGGATGTGCCGGATGATCAGTTCCAGCGTGGTCTGATTTTCGGTACCGAATCAGTATCGGCAGCGGCTTCGCGTGATCATTGGTCGCTGTTTGCCGAATTCTCGGTACCGCTGCCGGCCAATATCGAATTGCAGCTGGCTGGACGTTACGACGACTACAGCGATTTCGGCACCACCACCAACCCGAAAGTGGCACTGCGCTGGGCCCCGACTGATGCGCTGGCTGTGCGTGCATCTTGGGGTACCGGTTTCCGGGCACCGTCGCTGGCCCAGATCGGCCTTGGCCCATCCCAGGTGTCGCAGTTCTTCATTGACACCATCGGCTGCGCCGATAACCCGGCCTACTGCGCCTCGACCGACTATACGATTGTGTTCTCCGGTAACCCGGATTTGGATCCGGAAGAATCGGAAACCTTCAACATTGGTGCGGCTTGGAACATCACTGACCGTTTCAGCGTAACGCTGGATTACTGGGACATCGTTCAGGAAAACAAGATTGACGAGGCACCGTTCGGTATCGTCTATCAGTTGTTCTGCAATGACCAAAACAGCACGGTCTGCGTCCGCAACGATCCGCTGCCGGGCGACACGCTTGGCGCGCTGTCGCGTATCAACAACTCGTTCTTCAACATCGCAGAGCAATCGGCAACTGGTATCGACTTGAGTCTGGCGTATGGCTTCGACGTTGCCGATGGCAGCGTCAAGCTCAGCTTCGACTACACCCGGCTGTTGGATTTCGAGCGCGTTGAGCCTGAGTTGCAAGCTGATGATTCAATCATCAACGTCAGCCACGAGCTGACCGGCGAGTACGAGTATCCGGAAGACCGCTTCGTGCTGACCGGCGATTGGTCGGCCGGCAACTTCGGCGCTTATGCTTCGATTAACTATGTCGGTGCCTTTGAAGACAAGCCGGATGCCGATTTCGACGGTACGCTGGACTATGACCAGAACAGCACTCGCAAGGTTGATGCCTTTGTCACGCTGAACCTGCAAGCTCGCTACATGGGCTTCTCAAACACGGTGTTGATGGTCGGCTTGGACAACGCGCTGGATGAAGAGCCGCCGTTCGCCATCGGCGACGGCGATGGTGACCTGTATGGCTACGTACAGAGCCAGCACAATCCGCGCGGCCAGTTCGTGTATGGCAAGGTGACCTACTCCTTCTAAGTAATCTGGCACAAAGAAACTAAAGCGGCGCCCTCGGGCGCCGCTTTAGTTTTACCCTGGTTTACGGGCCAGAAATTCCTCCATGCACTGATCCAGTGATCGGGCAAAGACGTAAAAGTCCGTACCCCCACCCCACGCGGATGTCAGCGCCGTGAAACTGGTCTGGTTCCGACACGACTTGCGCCTCGCTGACAACAGCGCGCTGGCGGCTGCCTGCACGGGCGAAGCGCCAGTGACGGCGGTATATGTGCTGAGCGAAACCCAGTGGCAGCAGCATCGCTGGGCTGGCCGCAAGCGCGCCTTCCTGCGCGCGCATCTGGCGGCGTTGTCGGCGGCCTTGGCGGCGGTGAACATCCCGCTGAAGCTGATATTCAGCCGGCGCATTGTCGGCCAAGCCGAAGAGGTGCTGGCATTTGCCCAGGCGCACGGCTGTCAGGCCATTTACTTCAATGATGAATATGGCGTCCATGAACAGGATCGTGATACCCGCTTGAGCCGCGCCGCCCACACTGCCGGGCTCGCGGTGCACCGGTTCTGTGACCACGTGCTATTGCCACCGGGCAGCGTACTCACCGCCGACAAGCAACAACCGTATACCGTTTACACACCGTTCCGGCGCGCCTGCGAAGCACGCCTGCCCGGTACCCTGCACGTGTTGCCACCGCCAGCGCGCCAGCCAGCCAACCCACTTTCGCCGGATCCGATACCCGCTACATTTGTCGGCGAAACGGCCTTTGCGCTGGCCGACTGGCCGCTCGGCGAAGCGGCTGCACTGGCGCGCCTGCAGCAGTTCTGCAAACAGTCTGTTCGTGACTATAAGGATCTACGCGATCGGCCCGATCACGCCGGCACCAGTCGGTTGTCACCGTATCTGATGCTGGGTGTGCTGTCGCCGCGGCAAGTCTGGCGTGCCGCGGCCGCTGTGCCGGGTGAAGGCAGCGCCGGTTTTCGCAATGAAATTCTCTGGCGCGAGTTCTATCAGCACCTGATGGCCCAGATCCCTCGGCTATCGAAAGGCAAACCGTTCAAGGAAGACACCGATCAACTACCCTGGCGGCATGACGACGCCGATTTCGACCGCTGGCGCAACGGTGAAACCGGCATTCCGATCGTCGATGCCGCCATGCGCTGCTTGAATGACACTGGCTGGATGCACAACCGGCTACGGATGATTGTCGCGTCGTTCCTGACCAAAAACCTGTTCATCGACTGGCGCTGGGGCGAGCACTATTTTCTCGAACAATTGATCGATGGCGAGTTCGCCGCCAACAACGGCGGTTGGCAATGGAGCGCCTCGACCGGAACTGACGCCGCGCCATACTTCCGGGTGTTCAATCCGGAGAGCCAGGCGCAGAAGTTTGATCCCGAGGGGGCCTTCGTGCGTAACTGGGTCAGCGAGCTGCGCAACGAAACACCGGCCACCATTCATCTGGCTGGCGCGCGTCGCGGTTACCCGGCGCCGATGGTTGATCTGAAGCACAGCCGGGCGCTCGCCATCAGTCATTTCCAGCGTCTCGGCGGCAAATTGCCGACGGCACAATTGGCGCTCGAAGTATGACCAGCCCTACTGTTTTCCACTCGCGCTGCGAGTCGCTGCATGGCGCAGTCGTTTGTCCACCGTTATCGAGGCAACCATGACACTGGTCGCAGAAGTTCAACAGCTGTATCGCAATCTGCACGCAGGCAATCTGGAGCAGCTCAGCCGGGTTTATGCCGAAAACGTGCTGTTCATCGATCCGTTTCACCGTATCGAAGGACTGCCGGCGTTGAAGGCGTACTTTGCTGGCATGTACAGCAATGTCCGGCACTGCGAGTTCCAGTTTGAGCGGGTGCTGCAGGATGACAGCTCGGCGCTGATCCGCTGGACCATGTCGTTGTCGCATCCGCGCCTGAACAGCGGCAAGACCTTGCACATTCCCGGCGTCACCGAACTGGAGTTCACCGACCGCATCACGCTGCATCGCGACTTTTTTGATGCTGGCGCCTTGCTGTACGAACAAGTGCCAGTCATTGGCTGGGCCATCCGCCGGATCAAGGAGCGCATCGCATGAACTGGTCTTCTTCGCAACCGCGGCGCTTCTGGCTGGTGGGCGCCAGCTCCGGCATTGGCCTCGCACTGGCGCGGCAGCTACTGGCTGACGGCCACAAAGTCGCGATGTCCGCCCGCCGGACCGCGCCGCTCGGTGAACTTGCGGCCGAGTATCCGGATCAGGAACTGGTGGTGCCCTGCGATGTCACCAAACCGGACGATATCCAGGCCGCCGTCCGTCGCATTGAAAACAGCTTCGGCGCCATCGATACGATCATTTACAACGCCGGCACCTGTGAATACATCGATCACGGCGCACTCGACAGCGCCGTGGTGGAGCGGGTGATGGCGACCAATTTCTTTGGCCTCAGCCGCTGCATCGAAGCGGCCTTGCCGCTGCTGCGCAAAGGCCTGCAACCGCAGATTGCCGCGGTGTCGAGTTCGGCGGCGTATTTGCCGTTGCCGCGCGCCGAAGCCTACGGCGCCTCGAAAGCGGCCATGAGCTATCTTTTGCACACGCTACGACTCGGTTTGCGGCCGGAAGGCATCAGCGTCAACGTGATCTGTCCGGGCTTTGTCAAAACCCCGCTGACCGATCGCAACGACTTTGCCATGCCCTGCCAGATCAGCGCCGAAGAAGCGGCGCAGGAAATCATTGCCGGCCTGCAACGCAACAAGAAGGAAATCCATTTCCCGCGCCGCTTTACCCGATTGCTGAAGCTGCTCGGGGCGTTGCCGCTGGGCGTACAACAAAAACTGACCGGTTCGCTGGTCAAAGCCTGAATAACAGTGAGTGAAAGCGTGAAACTGGCAATTATTGGTGGTGGTATTTCAGGTTTGTATGCCGCGTGGCGGCTCGCGCCGCAGCATCAGGTGACGCTGTTCGAAGCCAATGACTATATGGGTGGCCATACCCATACGGTGGATGTCGGCGTGCCGAGCGGCCGCTATGCCATCGACACCGGATTCATTGTCTGCAACGACAAGACGTATCCGCTGTTTCTGCAGTTGCTCAGCGAGCTCGGCATCGACCGCACCGCCACCGACATGAGTTTCGCGGTCAGTTGCGCCGATACCGGCCTCGAATACAACGGCCATAACCTCAACACCTTGTTTGCCCAGCGCCGCAACCTGGTCTCGCCATCATTCTGGCGCCTGATTCGCGACATCCTGCGGTTCAACAATCTGGCCAAACAGGTGCTGCGCGATCAGGCCATCAGCGATGAACAAACGCTGGCGCAATTTCTGCGGCAGCACCAGTTCAGCGGCCCGGTGATCAGCCATTACCTGGCGCCAATGACGGCCGCCATCTGGTCGACACCGCTGCGCGATGTCAGCGAATTTCCGCTCGGCTTCTTTCTGCAATTCTGTGACAACCACGGCCTGCTCAGCGTCAATGATCGGCCGCAGTGGTATGTGATCAAGAATGGCAGCCGCAGCTATGTCGACGCGCTGTTGCAACGGCTGCCGGCCACGGTGCATCAGCAAATGCCGGTGCGCAGTGTCAGCCGCCATGCCGATGGCGTCGATCTCACGCTCGGCGATGGCCGCACTGAACGTTTCGATCAGGTCATTTTTGCCTGCCACAGCGATGAAGCACTGGCGCTGTTGACCGATCCGTCCAGTGCCGAGCGCGAGATCCTGTCGGCCATTCCGTACAAAGCCAGCGAAGTAGTGTTGCACACCGATACCCGGCTGCTGCCGAAAACACCGCGCGCCTGGGCTGCCTGGAATTACCTGCTGCCGCCCGCTGGCGAAGGCAGCAGCTTGCCGACACTGACCTACAACATGAACATCCTGCAGCGTCTGTCGGCGCCGGAGACTTTCTGTGTCACGCTGAACCGCACCGGCGCGATTGCGCCGGAACGCGTACTCGGCCGCTATCTTTACTCCCACCCGCAATTTAGCCGCGCCGCGGTGCACGCGCAGCAGCGACATGGCGAAATCAGCGGCGTCCGCCGCAGCCATTATTGCGGCGCCTATTGGTTTTACGGCTTCCACGAAGACGGCGTGCGCAGTGCCCAGCGCGTGGTCACAGCCTTGCGAGGTTCGTCATGAACACCATCGGCGACATCCGCCATCCGCAGACCCCCGGCAACGATCACACGCACAGTGCCATATACAGCGGCGTGCTGACCCATCGGCGCGATCTGGCGCCGGCCCATCGCTTCGCATACCGCATGCGCTTGCTGTGGCTGGATCTCGATGAAGTCGAGACCCTGTTTGCCGCCGCGCGTGGCTGGTCGTTGACCCGGCCGGCGCTCGGCTGGCTGCGTCGGCGCGATTACCTGCGCGCCGAAACAGTCAGTTTGAAGCAGGCGGTCAGCGACGAAATTGCCGAGCAACTCGGCGCCCGCCCGGACGGCCCCATCCGCATGCTGACCGCACCGCGGGTATTCGGCATCGGCTTCAA
>CAMLKQ010000086.1 GCA_946480585.1 uncultured Kangiella sp. | reverse complement strand
TCGGATCGCGAAGCGCTGCGCAATCTTGGCCAGTCGCTGAAAGGCGTGGTGTTCGGTCAGGACGAAGCCATCATGCAGCTGGCCGATGCGATCAAGCTGGCGCGCTCGGGTCTTGGCACCGAAGATAAACCGGTCGGTTCGTTCCTGTTTGCCGGTCCGACCGGTGTCGGCAAGACCGAAGTGACCAAACAGCTCGCGCGCATTCTCGGCTTGCAGCTGCTGCGCTTTGACATGTCCGAGTACATGGAGCGGCACACCGTGTCGCGCCTGATCGGCGCACCGCCCGGCTACGTCGGTTACGATCAAGGTGGCTTGCTGACCGAAGCGGTCTGCAAGAACCCGCATTCGGTGTTGCTGCTGGATGAAATCGAGAAAGCGCATCCGGACGTGTTCAACCTGCTGCTGCAGGTCATGGACCACGGCACGCTGACCGACAACAACGGCCGCAAAGCGGATTTTCGCAACGTGATCATCATCATGACCACCAATGCGGGCGCCGAGGAAATGTCGAAGAGCTCGATCGGTTTCACCTTGAACGATCACAGTCTCGACAGCATGGATGCCATCAAGCGGCTGTTCAGTCCGGAGTTCCGCAACCGTCTGGACTCGATTGTCCAGTTCAAGGCGCTGGCATCGGAAGTGATCCTGTCGGTGGTCGACAAGTTCATTGTCGAACTGCAGGCGCAGCTCGATGCCAAGGGCGTCAGCCTGGAAGTCAGTTCGGAAGCACGGGCGTGGCTGGCCGAGAAAGGTTACGACCGGGCGATGGGGGCACGGCCGATGGCACGCATCATCCGCGATCAGCTGCGCAAACCGCTCGCCGACGAACTGTTGTTTGGCAAACTGTCACGTGGCGGCGAAGTGCATGTAATGCTGGAAGACGACAAGCTCGATTTCGAGATTGTCGAGAAAGCGGCGCCGGCATTGGAGCAGGCCAAGGCGACCTGACGCGAGCCGGCTCGCGACAGCAATGAACAAAACAAAAGGCGGCGTTAGCCGCCTTTTTGCTGAGTTTGATCGCTGTCAGGGCGTTGTTGAACGGTGGCCTAAATCCGTTCGAAGCGAAAGCGACGCACAACAAAAAAGGGAAGCGCAGGCTTCCCTTTCGTTTTTCGGCGTAGCACTCAGCGAGCGCGGAAGATAATCCGGCCTTTGGTCAGATCGTACGGCGTCATTTCAACAGTGACGTCGTCGCCGGTCAGAATGCGGATGTAGTTCTTGCGCATCTTGCCGGAAATATGGGCGGTGATCACGTGGCCGTTTTCCAGCTTCACGCGGAACATCGTGTTCGGCAGGGTTTCCAGTACCACACCCTGCATTTCAATGGAGTCTTCGCGAGCCATGCTCTATCTGGGCAGCTTTCAGAGGGGCGCTATGATGCCCGAAAGCGGTCTGCTTGTAAAACCGCCAATTCAGCTTTGAAACGGTAGCCAGCGGCCGGCAACAAACTGTTCCAGCGGCCGGTACTCGGCCTTGTAGTTCATTTTGCGGCAGTCGGCGACATAGTAGCCAAGATAGACATAGGGCAGGCCGACACGGGCGGCCTTGTCGATCAGGGCCTGGATGGCATAGACGCCAAGACCGCGCTGGCTTTCGTCCGGGTCGAAGAACGAATACACCGCCGACAGCCCGTCATCCGCCAGATCGGTAACCAGCACCGCCAGCAGCCGGTCGGCCTGGCTGAGCGTCAGCAACCGGGTGGCCGCCCAGTCGGCCAGCAGAAATTGCGCGGCCTGATCGCGGTCGGGCGGGTACATCTCGCCATCTTGGTGCCGGCCGCTGATGTAACGCTCGTACAGGTCAAAGTGCCGCTCGGTCAGTATCGGGGCTTCCCAGCCCACCTCAAGGTCACGGTTTCGCTGCCGGTTGCGGCGCTGGCTGCGGGACGGCTGGAACTGCGCCACCGGGATCCGGACCGGTATACAGGCCTGACAGCCGTCACAATGCGGCCGGTAGACATGCTGACCGCTGCGGCGAAAGCCTTGGCGCATCAGTGCGGCGTACAAGCTCGCTGTCATCGGTATCTCACTGCCGACAAAGGCCGTCCGCGCCAGTCGCCCCGGCAGGTAGTTGCATGGCAACTCTGGCGTCAGGAATAGCGGTATGCGCAAATCGGCAGGGGCTGTCATGGTATGGGGCGATGCTTCCGGGTGTGGCCGGCTTATTGTACGGCGTCGCCGAACAACTGGGCCGCGTGGCCACCGCCATCGGTGCGGATGGCGTAACCGTTGCGGCCTTGCCGTTTGACTTCGTACAGCGCGGCGTCGGCGTGTTTGCGCACCAGATGCAGATCGCTGCCGTGCCGGGGGTAGGCGGCAATGCCGATGCTGACGCCGATCCGTTCGCGATGGCCGTCCGGCAATGCAATTGGCTCACCGATACTGTGCACCAGCTGGCTGGCAATGCGTTGCGCCGCTTCGAGCTGTACCGTGTGCGGCAGAAGCAACAGGAATTCATCACCACCAAGGCGCGCGACAATGTCGCTGTCGCGTACCGAGCGGCGCAGGCGATCGGCAACCGTTTTCAGCACCTCATCGCCGGCATCGTGGCCATAGCTGTCGTTGATGTATTTGAATCGATCCAGATCCACCATCATGACGATCAGCCCCGACTGCTGCTGATCAACCTCCAGCCGCAGGTGTTCGCTGAGGCTGTCCACCGCCTGCCGGTTGAACAAACCTGTCAGCGCATCGCGCTCTGCCTGTTCGCGGGTAGCGGCTTCCGCGAGTTTGCGCGCTGTGATGTCGTACAGCACGCCTTCGACCACCGCTTGCGTGCTGTCATCGTGGCCGGGTGAAAACAGGCAGTGCACCCATTTCGGTTCGGCATCGGTGTGCTGCGCCAAACGCAGATCGGCTGAGCAAGGGCGTTTACTGGTCTGCGCTTGCGTGATCAGGCTGCGCACCTGATCGGCGTCGAGAAATACCGCCGGAATGCAATCGCGCCGTTCCAGCTCGGCTTGTTCTTGTGCCGAGTGACCGGTCAGCCGGAAGAAGGCGGGATTGGCGGTCAACAAATTGCCAAACGGATTGAGCAGAAAAATGCCGGCGCTGCTGTCTTCAAAAATGCCGCGAAACCGGTGTTCCAGCACTTCCACCTGCTGACGCAATGCGCGTTCGTCGCGCAGCATGGATTCCACCGTGCCAAGCAGGC
Source organism: uncultured Kangiella sp. (assembly GCA_946480585.1). Next base: position 5,223 of record CAMLKQ010000086.1, on the reverse strand, counting down.
CGTTGATGTCCTGCACCAGCATGCCAATCTCATCACGTTGGTGTCGCTGATGGACTTTCAGGCGCTCGGCGCTGCCTGGCGCAATCTTGTGCAGCCGGTGAGACAGAATCATCAGCGGCCGGCTCAGCATCCAGTACACCGTCAGCGCTATCAACGCTGCAACCGCCAGCATCTGGCCGATCAGCAACGAGGTATTGGCGAGCGCGGCTCGCTGTGCCCGCTGCTGAATCCAGTCGGTGTTGAGCTGGACCCGCAGGCTGCCAATGACTTCGGTTTCAGAGAACGGTGCGACCAGTTCACGTGTTTTCCAGTGGCCGTTGTCGGACGTCTGGCCCGCACTGCGGCGGGCCAGCGTGCCTTTGTCATGGGTGATTTCGGCGATGCTGACGCTGTCGTTCTTGCTGAGGCCGCCGACCACATCGCTGGCCAGCTGGGCGTTGCCAACATAGGCGGCGATCGCCGCCGTCATTTCCACGGTCGCCAGCAGTTGCGCAACGGCTTGCTCGTGATCGGCGATGGCGGCTTTGTAGGTCCGCTGATAAAACAGATAACCCGACAGCGCCACCACGACCAGTGCCGCCGCAGCCACGGTGATTGCCAGTTTGAAATGCAAGCTGCGCCAGTTAACGGGTGTCATGGCAAGGTCAGCACACTCTTGAGGTGGGAAGGCAACTCACTCGATTCGACGTAGCCAATCGCATGACGGTTTTGCTTCATCCGTTCAATCAGTTGTGCCTGGCTTTCCAACTGGGTTGGTGGCGTCATCCGGCCGGCGAAAATCAGCGTTGCCCAATAGGCATCGACCTGCGCTTCCGATTTTCCGGTCAGCGCCAAGTAGAAACGCGCGCGTAGCGGATCGCCCGGCGTCAGATCCAAGGCGGTGACGGCATTCTGGTTTGGAAATACCGTGATCCTTCCCATGAACATGTCGACAATCTGCTTCTTGCTGAGCGCGTTGACCGGGTTGCTGGCATGCACGACAACATGCAGTTCGGCGCGTACCGATGCCGCGCAAAGGCCAGCCAGCCACAGCAGCAGGAGCGGCCAACGTCGGCGACCGGACCGGTTCATCGCCGCCACCGTCAAAACAGCAGATCCAGCGCGACACTGACCACGGTTGTCGTGTCAGGTGTCGCGTAATCCGGATGCCAGAGCCCGCTGCCCTCTTCATGCACGCGGAAGCGATCGCATTGCAGCTTGAGCGCCATGCGGCTGCGAAAATCCCAGCGCAGGCCGATCCCGATGCTGTCCTGATCGACGCGGGTGCGATTGAGCAAGGCAACAGTTTGGTCGCGCAACAGGGTAAAGGCGGGCAACAATACCGGCGGCAAGGTGGCAGGCAGATCGGCGCGCACCGCGCTGTTATCGGGTCGGGCCCAGCCAAACAGCAGATAAGGCGTCAGCGTGTCAATGCGGCGGGCCAGTGAAACGTAGGCCTGTTTGCCGCTCGGCAACAAATCGCGCTCACCTTTGACATCGGCGAGCTCGGTTTGCACTAACCAGTTGTTGTCGTCATAGCTCAAGCCAAGCGCACGGTAGCGATAGTCGCTGTCTTCAACGTGCAGCTCATCCGCCAGCGCATCGGCCTCGGGCCAGAGCGGCGCTGCGTTCTGCAACGCATCGATCAGTGGCAGGGTTTCAGCCTCGCTGGCAAACCGCAACTGGGTCTGACTGAAACGCGCCTTCCACTCGTCCTGTTCGAACAGCAGCGTGAAACCGAAAATCGGCTCCAGATCGAGGCTGAAATCCCCGCTGCGCAGTGGCGCATGATAGTGCGACTGACCGACAAAAATCTTGGCGAACAGCGTGCTGCTGTCACCATCGAACCGATGCTGGTAATCCAGACCATCGATACTGTGCAGGGCAATCAGGCCGTAGAAGTCGAGTGGTGGACGCACCCACGGATAGGTGTAACCAATCTGCCGATAATCCGACAGCATGAACACGTCGAATCCGAGCCGGCCGAGACGAAACTCATCGCCATCCTGCGGTCGCCAACGGACAAATGCCCAATCGAGGGCATCGCTGTGGTGATCGCGGGCGGTTTGATCGAGCACCACCTGCACGGCGGCATCGAACTGCGGCTTCCATTGCAGGTTCCATTGCAGCCCAAGCCGGCTGTCGGTGCGGGTGTCGTAATCGCCGTCGAGCGTGTACAGATCCTGACCGCTGTTGCTGCGGTAACCGAGCTGGTCACTGTCGTTGTGCACTACCGCCAGCGTGGCAAAACCGGAGAAGCGAAGCGTGGGGGACTCGTCGGCGCTGACAAGGTTGCTGATCAGCAACAGGCTGGCGGCGAGCGGACGCCAATGCATCGGCACATCGGACATTGCGCGTTTTCCCTTGGCAAAGAGAGCGGTGTCACGGTGATCCGGTGTCTTGAGCGGCCACGACTGGCCGGAAGCGAGACACCTGATAGTGCGAAGTATAGACCGCAAGGTCCTTGCGTCCACGCGTCGGCGCTGGATCAGGCCAGCGTGCAGGCGTCTGGCAGCGGACCGGGTCGCCAGGGCAGACCCGGCGGCGCTTCGTCGATGTGGCGGCGCAGCAATTCGAGAAACTGTCGGCGTGGCATCGCCGCTGCGCCTAGCGCAACCGTATGCGGGTTAGGCACTTGCGAATCCAGCATCAGGTAACCGTGCTCGCGCAGATGCCGCGCCAGTGCGAACAGCGCGATTTTCGAGGCATTGCTGCGCCGGCTGAACATGGACTCACCGAAAAACAACCGGCCGATCGCAATGCCGTAAATGCCGCCGATGAGTTCGCCGTCGTCCCAGACCTCGACGCTATGTGCCAGACCGTGCTGATGCAGTCGGATATAGGCGGCGATCATGTCATCAGTGATCCAGGTGCCATCCTGACCCGGACGCGGGCTGTCAGCGCAGGCCCGAATGACATCGGCAAACGCGGTATCCACCGACAACTGCCACCGGCATTTGCGAACAAACTTGCGCAGTGAGGCGGGCGGCGCCATCCGGTCCAGCAGGAAAACCGCGCGCGGATCGGGTGACCACCACAGAATCGGATCGCCGTCGGAAAACCACGGAAAAATCCCGTTGCGATAGGCCTCGGTCAGCCGCTCGACCGACAGCTCGCCGCCGATGGCGAGCAGGCCGTTTGGATCGCGCAAGGCGGTCTCCGCTGCCGGCAATGCGATACCGGCGCGCAGTATCGGTAGCTTCATGAGTCCGCTCGGAGGCCGCTGGTGCGCAAGCACGGTGCGCGCGAATCGGCTGAATGGTTTTGCCTGTGCATGGTGGTCACGCTGTTGACGCTTGAGCAGAACCAATAGACCAAAAACAAAGGCCCGTTCGGGCCTTTGTTTTTGCTGTCATCACTTGGCCAGCGCATCCAGATACTTCTCGGCATCCAGCGCTGCCATACAGCCAGTGCCGGCCGAGGTGATCGCCTGACGGTAGACATGATCGGCGACATCGCCGGCGGCGAATACGCCCGGCACGCTGGTGGCGGTGGCATTGCCTTGCGAGCCGCTCTTGACCAGGATGTAACCGTCTTTCATTTCCAGTTGGCCGGCAAAAATGTCGGTGTTGGGCTTGTGACCGATGGCGATGAAACAGCCGGCCAGATCCAGTTGCTTGCTGCTGCCATCCTGGGTGCTCTTGATGCGCACACCGGTAACGCCGGTTTGATCGCCCAGCACTTCATCCAGCGTGTGGTTCCAGTGGATGGTGACCTTGCCGGCTTTTTCTTTCTCGAAAATATGATCCTGCAGGATCTTTTCCGATTTGAACTTGTCGCGGCGGTGAATCACGTGCACATGCGAGGCGATGTTGGACAGGTACAGCGCTTCTTCAACCGCGGTGTTGCCGCCACCGACCACGCAGACGACCTGGTTCTTGTAGAAGAAACCGTCGCAAGTGGCGCAGCCCGACACGCCTTTGCCCATGAATGCTTCTTCTGACGGCAGACCGAGGTATTGCGCCGAGGCGCCGGTGGCGATGATCAATGCATCACAGGTGTATTCGGCGCTGTCACCGATCAGCACAAACGGCCGCTCACCCAGTTTGACGGTGTGGATGTGATCGAAAATGATTTCGGTGCCGAACCGCTCGGCATGTGCCTGCATGCGGGCCATCAGTTCCGGCCCCTGAACGCCGTTGTTGTCGCCCGGCCAGTTGTCGACATCGGTGGTGGTCATCAGCTGACCACCTTGCTGCATCCCGGTGATGATCACCGGTTTCAGGTTGGCGCGTGCCGCATAGACGGCAGCGGAATAGCCCGCAGGACCCGAGCCCAGAATCAACAGACGGTTGTGCTTGCGTTGCATTGTGGTTTTCCTTAGGCGTGACGGCCAAGACAGCGCCGCGTCAGGACGGCAAAGTTGGCGGCATTCTACGCGAATTCAAGTCCGCTCGTGCCGCGCCACATCAATCCTTGCGATAGGTGCTGCCTTGCAACAGGCTCCGGCATTCGCTTTCCGCAGACCGCGCAGTTGATTACGATTTAGCCATGTCAGCGGGGCGCTTGTGTCGCGGGCAAACAGGAGTCGGGTCATGAAGAAAGTCAGTTCAGCCGCACAGGCCAGCCACTTGCAACAGATCCCGAATATCGGGCCGGCGTTGGCAGCGGATTTGCAGCGGTGTGGCATCGGGAAACCGGAGCAGCTGCGCGGCCAGAATCCGTATTCACTTTACGACAGGCTCTGCGAGCGGACCGGTGTCCGCCACGACCCCTGTGTCATTGATACCTTTATTGCGGCCGTCCGGTTCATGGAAGGTGCGCCGCCGACGCCCTGGTGGCATTACACCGAGGAGCGCAAGGCAACGCTGGCGCAACGACGGCCGGAGAAATGACCCCGGCTATAGCCCGGCAAGCCGAAATGGTTGGCTGTGTTACATCAATAACACACCATTACACTTAATGGCTGGAGGCCATTCAAACCTTTTGGCGAAATGCCTCCCAGACGGTCGCCAGGTTGGCGATCGGAATGAGGAGACCTGCCATGAAGGCCGCTGTGTTGGCGCTGTCTGTCGCCATGTTGTTGTCGCCTGCCGTGCAGGCAGCACAGATGTCGGAGCCGACATCCCACCTTAAGAAAGAAACTCAACTTGCTGATTTACAGGGAAAGTGGCTTGGCAATCTGCAAATCCCGGACGGTCCGACGCTGACCGCCGGCATTGAGCTGTTCACCCGTGCCGATGGCCAGATCGGCGCCAATATGGTCAGCCCGGATCAGGGCGTCTCGGTCATGCCGATCGACGC
>CAMLKQ010000085.1 GCA_946480585.1 uncultured Kangiella sp. | reverse complement strand
GAGGGTGGGATTCGAACCCACGGTACCGGAGACCGGTACACCGGATTTCGAATCCGGCGCATTCGACCACTCTGCCACCTCTCCGTGACGGTACTGCTGCAAGACGACGCGGGTCATTCGGCATCTTGTTTGTTCGGCGTACCAGCGGGCGCTGGACCGAACGGCGCCCCGACGAGTGTTCCGGACGGACCGGGCTCATGCGGGGCGCGCATTATGCGGATTTTTTTCTGACTTGAAAAGCCTTGCGCGACGCGAAAGGCTTTTTCAACAAACCGCGCAAATCAGAGCGGAACGCCCAGACGCTGCGCCACTTCTTCGTAGGCTTCGACGACGCCGCCGAGGCCCTGACGGAAGCGGTCTTTGTCCAGCTTCTTGCGGGTCGCTTTGTCCCACAGCCGGCAACCGTCCGGCGAGAACTCGTCGCCGAGCACGATTTCGCCATTCAGACGACCGAACTCCAGTTTGTAATCAACCAGAATCATGCCGGCTTCATCGAACGCGGCTTTCAGCACATCGTTCACTTTGAAGGTAAGTTCTTTCATGCGGGCGACTTCGGCGTCGGTGGCCCAGCCAAACGAACGGATGTGGTATTCGTTGACCATCGGGTCGTGCAGCTCGTCGTTCTTCAGGAAGAACTCGAAGGTCGGCGGATTCAGTTCCATGCCTTCCTGCACGCCAAGACGACGGGTGATCGAGCCAGCGGCGACGTTACGGACGACGCACTCGACCGGCACCATGGTCAGCTTCTTGACCAGGCTGTCGGTGTCGTTCAGCAGCTTGACGAAGTGGCTCGGAATACCGGCGGCGGCCAGCTTGGTCATGATGAAGGCGTTGAACTTGTTGTTCACCATGCCTTTGCGGTCGAGCTGCGCCACTTTCTGGCCGTCGAAGGCCGAAGTGTCGTTGCGGTAATGCATGATCACGTGATCGGCCAGCTCGCAGCTGTACACCGATTTGGCTTTGCCGCGGTAGAGTTCCTGCAACTTCTGCATGGTGTTCACCATTGGTTAAAAAAAAAACGCGGCGTGTGCGATGCGCTACGCCAGCGTCAGCCATTCAAAACCGGTGTACTGATCAGCCACGCGAATCTGCTCGGGTGACCAACCGACGGCCTCTGCCAGCGCCGCTCGCGCCAGCTCAGGTCGATTGTTCTCTTCGCTCAAGTGCGCCGCAATGACGTGCCGCAAACGGCTGCGATCACTTTGCCGCAAAATCTCGGCGGCCTGCCGGTTGCTGAGATGCCCGTAGGCACCACCGACCCGCCGTTTCAGCGCCGGCGGATAGCGGCCGCCGTGCAGCATGGCTTCGTCGTGATTGCACTCGAGCATCAGCGCATCACATCCACCCAGTTGCTGTAGCAAAAACGGCGTGCTGCAACCGGCGTCCGTCAACAGGGCAAAACGCACCTGCGCGGTTTCGAAGACAAACTGCAAGGGCTCGCGCGCATCGTGCGGAACCGAAAACGGAAAAACCCGAATCCCCCCGAAGAGGACGGGTTCTTCCGCAGACAAAAATTTAAGGGCGCGGATTGTGCCACAGCGGCCCGCGAGATGGCTACCCCGGCTCATCCAGACCGGCAAGTCGTACTTGCGCGCCAGCGCGCCGACGCCACCGATATGGTCGCTGTGCTCGTGGGTCACCAGGATGGCGGTCAGCGCCGCTGGCTGCACGCCGAGCCGGGCGAGCCGCGTTTCGGTTTCCGCCAGCGTGAAGCCGCAGTCGATGAGCAGCTGCTGGTCGTCATGGGCGACCAGCAGACCATTGCCCTTGCTGCCACTGCCGAGGCAGGCAAGCCGCATCGCCGCCGTTCCCGTTACCGGCGTGGTGCGTCCAGCAAGGCGTTTTGTCGACGCTCGGCAAAGGCGTCGGACAACACCGGGAACAGCTTGGTCATCACCGCGGCATCAAGCGCTTCGCCGTCGGCCTTGCTGATGATGAGGCCGGTGTTGTTGCCAGCGCTGGTCAGTTGCACCAGGTATTCGCCCGGCTCCAGCTCGAGGCGAACCTGATCGTCCCGGTCATCGCCAAACAGCCAATCCCAGAAACCGCCCTCTTCGCCTTCTTCCAGCTTGAAGTAATACAGGAACTTGGTGGTGTCTTTGTCTTCCAGCACGAAGCCGAGCTTTTCCAACACGGCTGGAGTGGCTTCCCAGGTGTTGCTGAGGCCGCTCTGGGCCAGCAACCCGGTCTGGTTCTGCTCGTTCTGCCACAGTTCGACCTGAATGCCGGCACGCGCCGCCAGCACTCGCTCCCGGGCCGCACGCGACTGCTCTTCGTCGTAGTAGCCGAGGAACTGGTTCAGCATGTCGACGCTGTTGCGACGGGTCGGTTGCAGGCTTTGCCAGCCGTCGTCCTCGTCATAGGCTTCCGCCTTGACCGCTTCGGCGATCAACAGACGCTCGTTCGGCCGCTCACCGTTTTTCAGCTGGAACCGGTATTGCCAGCGGTAGGATTCGATGTCTTCGGCCATGACCCAATCGCGGAACCAGCCGATTTCCTCGGTCTGGACCCAGTCGGTCAACAATTCGCCTGTAGCCTCGTTGCCCTGCTCCACGGCAATGCCGTTGAGGCTCAGAAAGCCGTTCAGACGCTGCCAGAGCTCCAGATTTTCACCGACGATCAAGGCTTGCGGAATGGCGGCATCCTGAATGCCGTTGACGCCATCACCGGACGACAGCACCAAGGCCGGTGGGTTGACATCAAGCGCGTCGCCGACTGGCGCGGTGGCGCCTTTCGGGCCCAAGGCCGGTACCGGGTACTGATCCTGCGGCTGAAAGGCGCTATAGGCAGCAGGCACTTTCAGGGCCGGCGCCTGCTTGGCGTCGAGGTAATCGTGTTCGGTATCGCGAATCAGGCCCTCTTTACCGTACAACCAACCGCAACCAGACAAGGTGAAGACCGCCAAAACGGGCAAGGCCCGAACAAACACTTTCATTTACAGCACTCCGGCGGCCGCCATGGCAGCACGCACTCGGGGTTGATTGGCTGCCGTCAGCGGCAGCAGGGGAAGCCTGAGGTGGGCGGAACAGCCATGCAACTGCGCCACCGCCCATTTGGCCGGGGTTGGATTGGGTTCGTTGAACAGAGTTTCATGCAGACCCTGCAAAGCCGCGTCCTGTTGCCGGGCGGCGTCGGCTTGACCGTTCACCGCCAGCCGGCACATTGCTGCCATTGCTTTCGGCGCGACGTTGCTGGTCACGGAAATGACGCCATGACCGCCCTGCAGCATGAACTCGCAGGCGCTGGCATCGTCACCCGACAGCAGGACAAAACTGGCCGGGACACCGGCCTTGATGGCCTGCAGCCGCTCCAGCTTGCCAGTCGCTTCCTTGATGCCGGCAATGCCGGCCACGGCCGCCAGCCGGATCACGGTCTCGGGCAACAGATCACAACCGGTGCGACCCGGCACGTTATAGAGCAGCACCGGCTTGCTTGCGGCCGCTGCAATGGCGCGGTAATGCTGGTACAGGCCTTCCTGACTCGGCCGGACGTAATACGGCGTCACGCACAACGTGCCGACGATGGCGAATTGTTCGACCGCCTTGGTCAGCGCGACCGCCTTGGCGGTGCTGCTGCTGCCAGTGCCGGCAATGACCGGAATGCGACCGGCGGCCTGTTCGACCACAATTTGCACAACGCGCAAATGTTCGTCTTCCGACAGCGTGGCCGACTCACCGGTGGTGCCCATGGCAACAATCGCATCGGTGCCCTGCTCGACATGCCAATCGACCAAGCGCCGCACACTGGCCTCATCGACGGAACCGTCGTCAAACATCGGGGTTACCAACGCGACTATGCTGCCCTGAAACGGGCCCTTGGCCTGCATGTGCAAATTCCGGTCAAAAAAAGAGCGGCAATGGTACTCGCCGGGCCAGATTATTGACAAGCACGCTTGTCAGCACCGGAAATATGCGCCATCTTGCAGCCAACAAATCATAAAGGTCCGCCATGCAGAATCTGCTTGCGGTGAGCGTCCTCGGCCCGTATGTGCCGACCGCCACCACCGATATCGCCAAGCTGGCAGCCGATTGCAATTGCAATATTCTCGACGCCCGCATCACCATGCTCGGTAACGAGTCGGCCATGCTGTTGCTACTCGCCGGCACCTGGAATGCGTTGGCCAAATTCGAACACGCCTTGCCGGTACTGAGTCAGCGCCTGCAATTGTCGGTGAACATGCGCCGCACCACCGGCCGCGAACAACCGAGCCAGGCACTACCCTACTCGGTGCAAATCGTTGCGCTTGATACCCCGGGCATTCTGCGCGACATCAGCCAGTTCTTTCTGGATCAAGGCGTCACGCTGCAGGACATTTATTCCAACACCTACGCGGCACCGCAAACCGGCGCCGCGATGATAGTCATCAACATCGCGCTCAACATTCCGGGCGATGTCCATATCAATGGTTTGCGCGATCAGTTTCAACTGCTCTGTGACGACCTGAACCTCGACGGCATCCTCGAGCCCATCAAGGGTTGAATGCAACGCTGCCAGCCGATGACCGCGCCGGCAAAAAAATTTTTCCCACGCTGCTGGAAAATCGATCGTCACTGCGACTAAAGTGAGGCAAAGAGCGCGGCGGCTTGCCGTGCAGCAAGCACCGCGACCCCGTTGCGCCGCGTCCTGACTGGCAGGACGCCGGCTCGGCCAACGCAGGAGACGCGAATGACCGCAGTGGTGGGCAAAAAAGCACCCGATTTCGAACTGCCGGCAACCGGCGACAAAACCCTCCGCCTTTCCTCGCTCAAAGGCCACCAAGTCGTCCTTTACTTCTACCCGAAAGACAGCACCCCCGGCTGCACGCTGGAAGGGCAGAACTTTCGCGACCAGCAAAAAAAATTCGACAAGATTGGCACTCTCATTATTGGCATCTCGCGCGATAGTCTGCGCTCGCATGAAAACTTCAAAGCCCGCGAAGGGTTTGACTTTGATCTGCTGTCCGACACGGAGGAAGCCGCCTGCACTGCTTATGATGTCATCAAGGAAAAAAACATGTACGGCAAGAAGGTGATGGGCGTCGAGCGCAGCACTTTCCTGATCGACAAAAACGGCGTACTGCGGCAGGAATGGCGCAAAGTCAAAGTGCCAGGCCATGTCGATGAAGTGCTGGCCGCGGCCACTGCACTCAGCAAAAGCTGAACACACGCAAGCGTTTATCGTGTGATGCGGTGTTGCGGGCAGCGCAGTGCGCACCCTGATCAATCATTGGATAGGGAAGCTGATTGATGGCAAGAGCAAAAATTTCGGGCAAACGGCTGTTCGTGCTCGACACCAATGTGCTGATGCACGATCCCACAGCATTGTTCCGGTTTGCCGAACACGATGTTTACATCCCGATGATCGTGCTGGAAGAACTCGACGCCGGCAAGAAAGGCACCTCGGAAACCGCCCGCAACGTTCGCCAGGTCAGCCGTTTTCTTGATGACTTGATGGGCCAGCTGAAAGGCGCCGACATCGCTGCCGGCATTCCGCTGACCACCATCCCGATGGGTGGCGAGCTGTGCAAGAACGGTGGGGGCCGGCTCTATTTCCAGACCAAGGAAATGGAGCACGTGTTGCCAGAAAGCCTGCCCGGCTCCAAAGCGGATAACACCATCCTCAATGTCGCCATGGCGCAGTCGCGCAGCAACCCGTCGGTGCGGGTGACGCTGGTATCGAAAGACATCAACCTGCGCATCAAGGCCACCACGCTTGCCATCCATGCCGAAGATTATTTCAACGACCGTGTGCTTGATGAGATCGAGCAACTGCACACCGGCATGTTCCAGCTGCCCGACAACTTCTGGGACAAGCACTCGAAACAAATGGATTCCTGGCAGGAAAAAGGCCGGACGTTCTATCGCATCAGTGGTCCGCTGATTCAGCAATGGTTTCCGAACACCTGCGTCTACAAGGAAGATGACGAATTCGAAGCCATCGTCCGCAAAGTTGACAGCAAGTACGCCATTCTGGAAACCGCCACGGACTACCGCAACAAGAGCCACAATGTCTGGGGCATTGTCGCGCGCAACCGGGAACAGAGCTTTGCCCTGAACCTGTTGATGGATCCGGAGATCGACTTCATTTCGCTGCAAGGCTCAGCCGGTACCGGCAAGACCCTGCTCACGCTGGCGGCGGCACTCGAACAAACCATTGAACGCGGCCATTACAAGGAAGTGTTGGTGACGCGGGTGACCGTGCCGGTCGGGGAAGACATTGGCTTCCTGCCCGGCACCGAAGAGGAAAAAATGACGCCGTGGATGGGCGCGCTGATGGACAACCTGGAAGTGCTGGCACCGTCCGATGAACAAAGCGACTGGGGCCAGGCGGCGACTCAAGATGTGCTGAAGCGCTGGGTTAAAGTGCGCTCGCTGAACTTCATGCGCGGTCGGACTTTCCTGAACAAGTTTGTCATTCTCGACGAAGCGCAGAACCTGACGCCGAAACAAATGAAAACGCTGGTGACCCGTGCCGGTCCCGGCACCAAGATGGTATGCCTTGGCAACGTCGCACAAATCGACACGCCTTACCTGACCGAAACGAGCTCCGGCCTGACTTACGTTGTCGATCGCTTCAAGGACTGGGAGCACAGCGGTCATATCACGCTGCGCCGTGGCGAACGCTCACGGCTGGCCGATCATGCCTCGCTGATTCTGTGACACGCCACTGAAGAGCATGACGCTGGCGGCGCGGTGTTGGCTCAACGCCTACCGCCGTCAGCGCTGCCGCCGGATGACAAAGCGCAGCTCGCCGCGGCTGTCCGGTGCGGCCGTTTGCGCGAGCAGTTCGTGCCCGGCCAGTTGGCACCAGGCCGGAATATCGCGGCCAGCACCCGCATCGGTCGCCAGCACTTCCAAGACCTCGCCAACTGCCAGTGCGGCCAATGCCTGTTTGGCGCGCAGCAATGGCAGCGGGCAACGCAGGCCGCGTGCATCCAACTGTCGGTGTATCTGGAACTTTTCGTTCATGTGGACTTCAGATGGTTGTTCCGTGTTATTGACCGGCGTGGTGCTGATCAGCGTGGTTCTGGCCAGCATGGTCCTGAGGCACCTGCGATTGCCGGCCTCAGCCCGGCTCCCTACAATCGCCCGATGGCGGATTGTAAGTGATCGCCGGTGCGACCTCACCCCTTCTCTTGCTACGAGTGTTTATTGTGCAGTTTCGATTTGACTCTCTGCTCGGCGCCTTGCTGCTGAGCTGCTCCCTCGGCATGACGACTGCCTCGGAATTGCCGGACATGGGCAGCAGCGTCAGCAAGACGCTGTCACTGCAACAAGAGCAGCTGATTGGCGACGACTTCATGCGTCAGATCCGCCAATTCGCTCCGGTGATCGATGATCCGGAAATCGTCGAATACATCAACGATATCGGCTTTCGCTTGGTCGCCAGTGCGCCGGACGCTGCCGATCGCCAGTTCTATTTCTTCGTCATCCGCGACCCTGAGCTGAACGCCTTTGCCTTGCCCGGCGGTTACATCGGCATTCACAGCCAGTTGATGTTGATGGCCGATAACGAAAGCGAACTCGCTGGCGTCATGGCGCACGAAACCGCCCACGTGATCCAGCGTCACCTCGCCCGACGGGTCGAACGCCAGCAGCAACTCAGTCTGCCAACGCTGGCTGCGATCATCGGTGGCTTGATCATGGCAGCCAATAATCCGCAGGCCGGTATCGCTGCGATGACCGCCGCGCAGGCGGGCGCCACTCAACTGGTGATCAACCACACCCGTGAGAATGAAGCCGAGGCTGACCGCATTGGCATGCAGATCCTCGCCGATGTCGATCTCGATCCAAATGGTATGGCCAGCTTCTTCGAGAAAATGGCAGCCAAAACCCGCTACCTGCAGATGCCGCCGCCGGTGCTGCTGACCCACCCGGTCAGCGAGCAGCGGATGGCCGATGCACGCCTGCGCGCCGCCGAATTGCAGCCGCGCCGCATCATCAACTCGCAGCGCTTCCGCTTGATGCAAGCGAAGCTGCGCGATTTGACCGAAGACGATCTGGCCCAGCGCGAACGCGAGCAGCAACAGGCCGAAAAGGTGGCGCCGAACGATCCGGTCGTGCGCTATGCCCGCGCCCTGCTTGATCTGCGCAAAGGCGAGACGGCATCGGCCAGCAAAATCGCCAGCCAATTGCAGGAAGGTGAGCCCGGCAACCTCAGTTATTTGTTGCTGCGCACGCAAGCGCAGCGTGCGGCGGGTCAATACAGCGACGCCGAAAAACTGCTTGGTCAGGCGCTGGCACTGCACCCGAACCATCATGCGCTGACCATTGCTTACAGTCAGGTGTTGCTGGAACTTGGCAAAGCCGAACGGGCGCGTGAGCGCTTGTTGGCGTACATCTCGCTGCCGGACACCGAGCCGAATGTCTACCGGCTGCTGGCAGCGGCACAAAGCCAAGCCGGCAAGACCGATGAGGTGCATGAAAGTCAGGGGCTGTATCTGCA
>CAMLKQ010000084.1 GCA_946480585.1 uncultured Kangiella sp. | reverse complement strand
TGTCGTGGCTGTCGGCGTTGGCGCCAACCGCCGGCAACTGTTCGACAGTTTGGCGCATCTGCTCGGCGAGCAGTTGCGCGCCATCGCGATCGGTATCCGGCAACAACACGACAAATTCTTCGCCACCATAGCGGGCAATGAAATCGCCCGGCCGATGCAACTGCTGCTTCAACGCCTTGCCGACCATGCGCAGCGTTTCATCGCCAACCAGATGGCCGTGACGATCGTTCAAGGCTTTGAAGTGATCGATGTCGATCATCAAGATCGCGGCGCCTTGTTTGCTGCGTCGCAGCCGGCGCCATTCGTCGGCAAGCACCTGATCGAAGTGGCGACGATTCGGGATGCCGGTCAGGCCATCGGTGCGGCTCATCGCGAGCAGCGCCTGCTCGTAAGCTTTGCGGGTCGACAGATCGTTGATGGTGGCGAGCGCCAAGGCTTCGCCACCGAGCCGAATTGGCGTGACGCCAATTTCTATCTGCAGTTTGACGCCATCACGGCGCTGGCCAAACAGATCGCGGCTGACGCCGAGCAGGCGTTCGCGCGGTGCCGCAAAAAAACCGGCCATCTTGCTGGCGTGTTCGGCGCGTTCGGTTTCCGGCATCAACAACTCCACCGAACGGCCGCGCAATTCATCAACGCGGTAACCAAATAACGATGCGCAGGCCGGGTTGATCAACTGGATTTCACCGCGCTGGTTGGCGAGCAGACAGGCGACCGGCGAGTTCTCGAACAGATGGCGGAATTGCTCTTCGACTTGCTGGGTTTCCAGCAGCGCTTCGGTGAGCGCTTTCTGGCCGAGATTTTCCCGCTGTGCCATCTGCGCCAGATTGGTCGCCAACTGTTGCAGTTCGGCGCTGCTGCGCGCCGGCAACCGGGCCCGCCACGGACTGCCGACCCGCCATTGGCTGGTGTACTGGGCGAGCAGATCGAGCGGCCGGCTGAACCGGGCCGCGATGTGGCCGCCGAACAGCAGCAGCAGCACTGTCAGCAGCGCCGTCAGCACCACCAAGGCCGCCAGCCATTGATAAAACGGTCGCAGCACATCGGCGCGGGCAATGGCGACTTGCAAGCGCCAGTCGCCGCCGTTGACGCGTCGGCTCACTTGCAACTCAGACTCGTCCGCCATAGGCGCGCCGGCGAGCAGCGTGGCGCCGTCCGGTCCGGCCAACAGCCGGAGCCGCAATGGGCCGATGGTGTTGTCGCCGGGTTCAAACAGTGCTCGGAGATCAGCACCGGACTCCATTACTTCCAGGCTGCCGAGTGTGGTGCCGCCCCAGATCAATCTGACGGTGTGGCGGAAGTCGCCGTGTTCGGCGAGATAAACGGTCTGGATCGCCAGCATTTCCGGCAGCGCGGCCGGCGCCGGTGGCGCCGTCAGCAGGTGGGGATCGGAGGCGGCGATCGGTTGTTGCTGGCTGTCGCGCAGCAAGCCATAGCGAAAACTCGGCACGGTGCCGATCGCCTCGCCCAGCAGTTCGCCCAGTTGATGACGACTGCCGGCATCAGAGGAGCTGGTGTGTGCCTGCAAACCCTGGCGCAGATCGGAGCGGGCCGCGAGCAGCGCAATGCGCTCGCGTTGCCGGGCCTGGAGCTGGTGCAGCGCGGCTTCGGTGCGGTTGGCGACGGCCTCCAGCTGGGCCGGCGTCTGATCCAGCAGCCGGTAGTAAAGCCAGGCGCCCGACAGCAGGCCGATGCTGAGCAGACACAGCCACGCGGTGCCGAGCAGCAGCAGCAGAACTTGATCACGCAGGCGAGGCGCGGGCTTTGTCGGTGACATCTTGTTGGCGCGCCGGGGAAACGGTCAGCGAATGTTGGTTCGAGTGTAGCTGGCTTGCCGCCATTTACACGCTGCGCTGCCGCAGGCTGGCGCCTTTTCCGGGTTGGCTTGGCGCGCTGGCCTTTGTAGCGGGCGCCGGCGGCTGGGTATGCTGGCCGGATTAACGGATGTTTGCAGGTGGCCTTGTGGCGGATCTGATCCTGGCGCTGGACAACGGAACGCAGAGTCTGCGGGCGCTGCTGTTTGATGGTCATGGTCGGCTGTATGGCAAGGCGGCGGTGCCGCTCAGCTATCAGCGACCGCAGCCGGACCGCTGCGAAGCCGACCCGAGCCTGTTCTGGCAAGCACTCACTGTCGCCTGCCAGCAGCTCTGGCGGGCCTATCCGGACGCGCGGTCCCGGCTCGCGGCGGTGACCCTGACCACCCAACGCAGCACGGTCATCGCGCTCGACGCCGACGATCAACCGGTCTACCCGGCGATCATCTGGATGGATCAGCGCCGACTGCGGCCTGAGCAACTGCCGCCGATCAGCCGCTGGTGGCAACTGGCCTTTCGGGTTGCCGGCGTTGCCGATACCGTGGCCGGCTTCCAGGCCGATTGCGAGGCTGGCTGGTTGCGCGCCGAGCAACCGGCGGCCTACCGCCGAATCCGCCGTTACGGGCTGCTGTCAGCGTTTTTGTCTTACAAGCTGACGGGCGAATGGCGCGACGCGGTCGCCGGCCAGGTCGGTTACCTGCCGTTTGATTTCCACGGTCAGCGCTGGGCGCCGCGCTGGGACTGGAAATGGCAGGCCTGCCCGATTGCGCCGGACTGGCTGCCGGAACTGGTGCCAGCCGGCCAGCCGCTCGGCAGCATTCATGCCGATGCGGCCGCAGCAACCGGCATCCCGGTCGGCTTGCCGGTGGTCGCGGCCGCGGCCGACAAGGCCTGCGAAGTGCTCGGCTCAGGCTGCCTGCGTCCGGATATCGCCTGCCTTTCCTATGGCACCACCGCCACGGTCAATCTCTGTGCCGACCGCCACATCGCGCCGTTGCCGTTCCTGCCGGCCTATCCGGCGGCAGCGCCCGGTCATTGGACTGCGGAATACCAGATCTACCGCGGCTACTGGCTGGTCAGCTGGTTCCGCGACCAGTTTGGCCAGCCCGAGCTGTCGCGTGCTGCCCGCGAAGGGGGCGTGCCGGAGCAGTTTTTTGACGAGCTGGTCAACGCGGTGCCGGCCGGCGCCGAAGGCCTGATCCTGCAGCCTTATTGGAGTCCGGGTGTGCGCGAGCCGGGGCCGGAAGCGCGCGGGGCCGTCATCGGCTGGGCCGATCACCACACCCGCGCCCACCTCTACCGCGCGATTCTCGAAGGCATCGCCTATGGCCTGCGCAAAGGTCTGGAAAACCTCGAGCGACGTGGCCGGGTCCGGGTCGAAACGCTGCGGGTATCCGGCGGCGGCTCGCAGTCTGATGCGGCACTGCAACTGACTGCCGACATCTTCAACCGCCCGGCCGAGCGCCTGGCCGAATACGAAACCTCCGGCCTTGGTGCCGCCATCAATGCCGCCGTCGCGCTCGGCTGGTACCGCGACCATGCCAGTGCCTTGCCGGCGATGACCCGGGTCGGTCAGCGCTTCGAACCGCGGCCGGCCATCGCCCAGCGCTACGAGCAGCTCTACCAGCGCGTGTACAAACCGCTCTATCACCGGCTGAAACCGCTCTATCGCGAATTGCAGGCATTGCGCTGACGAGGCTCCTATACTGAGCCTTGACCACGCCAACCCGGGCTGTTGGTCGCACAGGTCGTTGTGCGCGGTTGAGCGACAGACAGGATGTAGTCATGGCCGAGTTGTTGACCCGGGCCGTTGCCCCGGGCGAAGTGATTTTCCGCCAAGGTGACAGTGCCGATTGCGCCTACGTGGTCGCCAGCGGCAGCGTTGAAATCCACGCCGGTCGTGATGGGGAACAGCGTTGTGTGGCCGTGATCGGCACCGGCGAACTGCTCGGTGAAATGGCCATGCTCGACAACGCGCCGCGCTCGGCCACCGCCATTGCCCGCACTCCGACCCTGCTCACCGTCATTGAACGCAGCCAATTGGTCACCCGGCTCGCATCATCCGATCCGGTGCTGCACCTGCTGATGAAAGTGCTGCTGAACCGCTTGCGTGGGCAGCTGCGCCATTCCGAGCTCGACAACAATCCGGCCTCGGTCGTGCAGGACGCGGTGCTGGAACGTATCCGCCTGGAAAACGAATTGAAAGCCGGGCTCGGTGCCGGCGAAATGCGCCTGCACCTGCAACCGATCGCCGACGCCAACAGCCGCCGCATTCACGGTTTTGAATCGCTGGTGCGTTGGCAACATCCGGAGCGCGGCATGGTCCGCCCGGATCTGTTCATCAAGGTCGCGGAAGAATCCGGTCTCATCATCCCGCTCGGGCGCTGGATCCTGCGCGAAGCCTGTCTCGCGTCACTGCGGCTGGATCAGGAAGAAAACACCGCCGATGTCCACGGCAAGGACGCGTTCATCAGCGTCAACGTCTCGACCGGTCAATTCCATGATCCGGAATTCATTCCGGTGCTGGCCAGCATCCTCGACGAAACCGGCCTGAATCCGTACCGGCTGAAACTGGAAATCACCGAAAGCGTGCTGACCAATGCCGAGGCGGCGAAAAAATGGATCGATGACTGCAAGGCGCTCGGTGTGCGCATCGCGCTCGATGATTTCGGCACCGGCTACTCCTCGCTCAGTTACCTGCACGAATTCAACATCGACACGCTGAAAATCGACCAGAGCTTTGTCCGTCGCATGTTGCAGGACGAGCGCAGCGAACACATCGTCTCGACCATCATCCGGCTCGGCAAATTGCTCGGCATGGAAATCATCACCGAAGGGGTCGAAACCGAAGATCACCTGAACCGGCTGGCGAGCCTCGGCTGCGATTACGCCCAGGGCTATCTGATCGCCCGACCGGCACCGATCGAAAGTTACTTCCTCTGATTGCATTCCTGCCCGCAAGCACCGCCGCCGTGCGGGCGCGGTGCAAACGGGCCTGATCGGCGTGTGCCGAATGCGCCCCTGCGTCGCACCACACGCTACCCGGCGATCAGCACTGGCCGTCATGGCAGGCACCGGTTAGGCTGCCTTCCTAGTCAAATTCGTCAATCATCAGGAATCAGGGATGTCGCAAGTGCTTTCGGCTGCTGGTCGCAGCAACCTCGGCAAACGTGCCGGTGTGATCGCCGGCTTGCTCGGCGTGATCTGTGTGCTCGCCGAGTTCTGTTTTCTGTTTCCGGATCTGCTGGTGGTCAAGGATGCGCTGCCATTTTACCGGGCCCATCTCGATACGCTGCGGCTGGTATTGCAAAGCCTGATTGTGCTGACCTTCGCGCTCGGTCTGGTGTCCGTGCTGTTGATCCGATCAAAATGGCATGGTGCACTCGGTATCGCCTTGGCGTTAGTTGCGACCCTGCTCGGTGGTGGTGAGGCCGCGCCGATCATTCAGGGCGAGCGCGCGTTCACGGCCGGACTCGATTATTTTCTGCTGGAGCTGCTGATCCTCGGTTTGCTGTTCATTCCGATGGAGCGGCTCTGGAGCTTGCGCGAACAGAAAATTTTCCGGCTCGGCTGGCAAACTGATTTGAAGCATTTCTTCATCAGCCACGCCGGTGTCCAGCTGATTTCGTTCGCGACGCTGATCCCGGTGCAAATGGCGTTTGCCTGGACGCTGCAGTTTGATTTTCAGCGCCTTGTGCAAGCGCAACCGCTCTGGTTGCAGTTCATCGAAATCCTGTTCTTCGTCGATCTGGTCAGCTATTGGGTGCATCGCGCCTTTCACCAGATCCCCTGGCTGTGGAAATTCCATGCCATTCACCATTCCAGTCTGCACATGGACTGGCTGGCCGGCTCGCGCTCCCATCTGGTCGATGTGCTGGTCAACCGCACGCTGGGGTTTGTCCCGATTTTTGTGCTCGGATTTTCACCGGCTGCTATTTATGCCTATCTGGTTTTCGTGTCGTTCCACGCCGTGTATATCCACGCCAACGTCAATCACCGCTGGCCGGTGCTGCGGCAGCTGATCGCGACGCCGGAGTTCCATCACTGGCACCATACCTCCGACGAAGAAGGCATCGACAAGAACTTTGCCGTGTTTCTGGCGTTCATCGACCGCCTGTTCGGCACCTTTCATTTGCCGGACTATTGGCCCCAGCGTTACGGCACTACCCAATTCCAGCCGCCGGAAACCTGGTGGGGCCAGCTGACCTATCCGTTCAAGCGCCACGTCGACACGCCTTACGGCTGAGTTCGGCTGGCGCGACCCAAACTGTGAACCGGCGCACGATCGTGATCGCGACCGGTTCACGATCTGCCGCATTGCACGGCAGATCTGCCCTGACGTGTGACTCCAATCACCGTGATCCTTGAGCGATCGCCCTACAGTGACCTCCAAGGCCGGCAATTCCTGCCCTTTTTCGTCAGTCGGCCGGGGAGTGAATCATGAAGCGCGTACTGACCATGCTGCTGCTGACCAGTCTGTCGGCGCCGGTGTTGGCATCGGCGGTCACCTGTTCGGTTGCCGAGCAGAAAGATCCGAAAGCGCTGGTCAACCTGTTCCTGCAACAGGAGCTCGACGGCACTCCGCGTGGCGAATTCGTCAAATGGCAAACCGCCGAACCGCGTTACAAGGGCAGCGAATACGTGTACCCGATTGAAACGCCGCGGCTCGAGCAGGACAGCTTGACCGTGATCAGCGATTTCAAACTCAAGGACATCAAAACCCAGGGGGCGAACGCCACGGCTGTGGTCGAGCTGTTCACCATTGCCGATGTCTGGCGGCCGAAAGGCAAGGAAGAAGATGCGTTCGGCCGGCGCGTGACCGAAATCGGCGAGCCGCTGCTGCAGAATTACCAGCTGCGCAACGAGCGTGGCTGCTGGGTGCTCATCGACCCGCCGAAGCCGGCGGTAAAAGCGCGAACCGTACTGAGTTATCTCGAACAGCTGCTGGTCGACAACCGCAGTCAACCCGCCGATGCGGTCACGCCGGAATCGCGCAAGCGCGTCTACATGCTGGAGCGCGAAGTGCCGATGCTGAAGAACCTTATCCGCAAATACGTGCCGGGTGCCGGCGTCTGAATCATTGCCGCGCCGGGACCGGCGGGCGATACCAATAGCGCGCCGTTGCCAGCGGTGTCTGTGCCGGCAGTAGCGGATTGTCCAGCGTCAGCAATTGACGGGGCTGCCGCAACAGCTGCAAGGCTTCCTGCATCGCTGGGTGTTCATTGAACAGCCGATCAAAACTGCCATCGGCCAGCGCCGCTTCGAGGCCGCTCTGCAGCCGTGCTGCCAGCCGCTGCGCCTGCGGATTGACGAAGAAATACATCGCGCTCGGGTAATACAGCAGCAGTCGCGGCTCGATGGCCAGTGCCAGCGCCGGGTGCTGTCGCAGTTCCGGGCCAATCTCCGAAACGCCGCGTGGAAAATAATCGAAGCGACCGCGTGCCAGCATTTCAAAGGAACTGCTGTAACGAGAGTTCGTTTCCACTTTCAGGCCGTTGGCGCGCAGGATTTTGGTGTCCGGCCAGTCATGCCCCTGGCCGGCGGTGAGGTCGGCCAGATCACCGAGCGTGCGCACCCGACCGAAGCGGTGCTGGTCGCCGTCCCGAATCAGCAGCACCCGATACCCGTACAGGCCCTTGTCGAGCGGGATCCGGATCGGCAGCAGCTGTTGTTCGCGCTCGCGCGAGGTGATGGTCCAGACCACATCAAGATGGCGCTGTGACAGCAGCGATTCCAGCGCCCGCGCCTGCTGCATGCCGATGTCGGCCGGCATCAACTGGTACTCGCCAAACTTCCGCCGACTCTTGCTGAGCGCCAGTTCGAGCACCGCCAGAAAATAATCGCTGCGGCTGTCCGGGCTGGCTTCTTGCCGCGGGTAACGAATCCGCTCCGGCGCCGCCTCGCTGGCGCTGGCGACAGCCAGCGCAGTGCTGGCCACCAGACCGAGCGCTCGGAGCACTGCCATCCACCCGCGGTTTCGCTGCCTTGCCCGCATCCCTTCGCTGCCCTCGGTGTTGCTGTTGCCCTACCCGACCCACAGGATAGTGCCGAATCCCCGCCTATTTCCTGTACATCCGTTCTTGTGTTGCCGGCTTTCGCTTGCCCGGCCAGTCGGCTGCGCCTAGAATTGCGCACTTTTTCGCCAGCCCGGCCCGTTTGGCCCGGCCCCGCTCCCCGAATCACTCCAGGATCCGCGCATGTCTTCACCCGTCAAACCCAGCCCGACCAGCAGCCAAACCAAGCCCGGCAAAGTCGGCTTCGTCAGCCTGGGTTGCCCCAAGGCGCTGGTCGATTCCGAGCGTATCCTGACCCAACTGAAAACCGAGGGCTACGAAATTGTCCCGACCTACAACGACGCCGATGTCGTGGTGGTCAACACCTGCGGCTTCATTGATGCGGCCGAGCAGGAATCGCTCGATGCGATCGGTGAAGCACTGAAAGAAAACGGCAAGGTGATCGTTACTGGCTGCCTCGGTGCAAAAGCCGACAAGATTCTCGATGTGCACCCGAAGGTGCTGTCAGTATCCGGCCCGCAAGCGTATGAAGCGGTGATGGGCGCGGTGCACGAGGTGGTGCCGCCCAAACACGATCCGTTCATCGATCTGGTGCCGCCGCAAGGCATCAAGCTGACGCCGAA
>CAMLKQ010000083.1 GCA_946480585.1 uncultured Kangiella sp. | reverse complement strand
TCTGGCCAGTCGCCGGTGACGGTTTGAATGAAAATGCCTTCCGGCAGCCGCATGTTCTCGCGGAAGAATTTCTTGGCCGGAACAATTTTGCCGCGTGCCACGCCGGTCATGTCCGGCACCATGCACTCGACCTCGGTGATACCGCGTTCTTCAAACCACTGTTTCAAGACTTCTTCTTCGTGACTCGTTTGACCGTTACTCATAAATCTCTCGCTTGCATCCGTTTTTTGCAGGCCTCACCAAAGGCCGCGAACAATTTGACTGACACCGGGTTATCCCACGCCTTCCACTCCGGGTGCCACTGCACCGCCAGCGCGAAGGATTTCGCCGTGCTTACACTGTAGGCCTCAATCAGCCCGTCGGGGGCCGTCGCCTCCACTTTCAGGTTTGGCGCCAGCTCATCGATGCCCTGCCCGTGCAGGGAGTTGACCTCGATACGCGGCTGGCCGAGCAAGCCTGCCATGACCCCGCCCGGCGTCAGTGCGACCTCATGGGCGGGGCCATACTGCTCGTCCAGTGGGTCGTCCTTATCCTCCCGGTGATCCGAGAGGCCGGTCACTTTGTGCACCTCCTGATGCAGGGTGCCACCAAAGGCCACGTTCATTTCCTGAAAGCCACGGCAGATGCCGAACACCGGCACTCCTGCGGCAATCGCGGCCGGGATCAGCCCCAGCACGGTTTCGTCGCGGTGCGGATCATTCAGATCCTCGGCTTTTTGCCGTTCGCGACCGTACCGGTGCGGTTCGACATTGGAATAGCTACCGGTCAGCACAATGCCATCAAAGCGCTCGATGAGCTCGGCATCCGGAATCGACCCGGCAAATGCCGGCAGCAGCACCGGTAGCACGCCGGCGCAGCGCTCGACGGCGCGGATGTATTTGTCACCTACCATATGAAAGGGGTGCGGCCCGAACAGGCGGACATCAGAGATGATGGCCACCAGCGGTCGGCGCCCGGTTGGCGTGGCATGAGCTTGTGTGTTGTCGTTCATTTTCTTAAACAGTGCGTGTAACGCTTTACTGAACAATACAGGGAATGCAGACCGCTTGGGGTCCCAGCAATCTGCCCGTGGAATCTCGCCTGTGAACCGTGAACTGTCCGGAGGGCGAATGGGCTTCAGGTGCCGAATTGCGGCCTTTATAGCCGGGCAAATGGGGGCCAGTCAACCACCCCGCCAGGCTTTTTCGACGCCTTGTGCAGCGCAACACCGACTGACCTTGACAGTTAAACGCCGGATCGGGAGCATTTGAAGATATTAAACAGGTGTTGAGCAGGACCCTCGCAACCGGACAGGGCATCGCCCGGTTGTCGTCGAGTCGGAACCCATCCCGACCCGGCCGGAGGCCCCTGACCCGTCCAGGGCTTGCGTGACGGGCAACACCGGGTGTCGGTCGTGGTAAAGCCGGCACCTCAAAACGCAGGCGACGCTAAGACGAGGTCCCGCAACGGACCAAACTCGACCCAGAGCCACCCATCATGACCACCAACAACGCTTCATTCATCAAACCGGACCCGCGGGAAGCCGAACTCTTTCTGCAGCAAAACCCGGACGTGCTTGGCATCGATTTGTTTGTCTGCGACACCAACGGTGTTGCCCGTGGCAAACGCATCGACCGCGACAGCCTGATCAAATGCTACAAAAACGGCGTCGCCCTGCCCGGCTCCATTTTCTCGCTCGATATCACTGGTGATTGCATTGAAGAAGCCGGCCTCGGCTTCGATGTCGGCGACATGGATCAGATCTGCTGGCCCATCCCCGGCACGCTGAAACTGTCACCGTGGCAAAAACGGCCGATGGCCCAGCTGCTGATGACCATGCACACCGGCGATGGCCAACCGTTCTTCGCCGATCCGCGTCAGGTGCTGGCGCGCGTGCTGGACAAATTCAAGGAATTGAAACTAACGCCAGTTGTCGCCGTCGAGCTGGAGTTTTATCTGCTCGACCGCCAACGCATCGACACCTACACCCCGCAGCCGCCGATCTCGCCGTTCACCGGCCGCCGGGAAGAATCGACCCAAGTTTATGCGATTGAAGCGCTAGATGATTTCGACGAGCTGCTCGAAGACATCGCGCAATCGATTGAAGTGCAGAATCTGCCGGCCGACACCGCCGTCGCTGAATACGCCCCGGGCCAGTACGAGATCAACCTCGAACACCGGGCCGATGCGCTGCGCGCCTGTGACGATGCCTTCCTGCTCAAGCGGCTGATCAAGGGCGTGGCACTGAACCACAACTTCGAAGCAACCTTCATGGCCAAGCCGTATGACGACAAGGCCGGCTCGGGCACTCACATCCACATCTCGCTGATCGATGAACACGGCAAGAACGTGTTCGCCGATGACAAAGGCCAGTTCACCAACCAGCTCAAATGGGCACTCGGTGGTCTGATGGCGACGATGCACGAAGGCATGGCGATTTTCGCGCCGAACGCCAACAGCTATCGCCGGTTCCGCGTCAATTCGTTTGTGCCGAACTGTCCTGCCTGGGGTGTCAACAACCGCTCGGTCAGTTTGCGCATTCCGGCCGGCCCCGCCGACGCCACCCGAGTCGAGCATCGTGTGGCCGGCGCTGACGCCAACCCTTACTTGCTGGTCGCCACTGTGCTGGCTGGTATGCATCACGGCCTGACCAACAAACTCGATTGCGGCCCGGAAACGGTCGGCAACGCCTATACCCAGCACGAGGCGACGCTACCGAATGTCTGGATCCACGCCATTGAACTGTTCGAGGCCGGCGAGATCATTCCGGAGTATTTGGGCCGCGATTTCTGCAATGTTTATGTCGCCTGCAAACGGGCCGAGTACAACGAGTTCAATTACCACGTCAGCCCGCTCGAATATCAGTGGTATTTGCGCACGGTATAATCGTTTTTTCGACCTTTCTCACCTGACGACATCCCCGCGCCGTGCGGGGATGTCCTTTACTTGAGGCTCTGCATACGTGTCATGACCCAGCACCAACATATCGATTCCTGGTACGCCGCTTCCGCCAATCCGTTTCCGACCCTGCCCGCGCTGGAGGGCGACACTACCGTCGATGTTTGCATCATCGGCGCCGGCATGACCGGCTGCTCGACCGCACTCGATCTGGCAGCTCGCGGCTACAAGGTATTGGTACTGGAAGGTGCACGGGTCGGCTGGGGCGCAAGCGGGCGCAGCGGCGGTCAGTTCATTCATGACTACGCCTGCGGCAATCACAAGCTGCAAGCACTGGTCGGCAAGGACGATGCCCGCAAGCACTGGGACATTTCGATTCAGGCGCTCGATCTGGTGCGCGAGCGGGTCAGGACACACCACATCGATTGCGATATGCAAGACGGCTATTGCGCCGTCGCAATTAAAGATCGCCAGCGCGACGCGCTGTTGGAAGAACAGGATTTTCTCGCCAGCGAATACAACTTCCCGACCGAATTCTGGGATGGCGATGCGCTGAGCCAGCGGCTCAACAGCTCGCGCTACATCGCCGGCCTCTATGACGGCCGCTCCGGCCATTTGCATCCACTCAACTACACGCTCGGGTTGGCGCAGGCGGCACTCAATGCCGGCGCTCGCATCGTTGAGCAAACCCGCGCCATCGGCATTGACCACGGCAACAAGGTGCGCGTCAAAACCAACCGTGGCACCGTCACCGCCAACTTCGTCGTGCTCGGCGGCAACGCCTACCTCGGCGAGCTGGTGCCACAACTCGATCGCAAGATCATGCCGGTCGGGACTTACATCATGGCCACCGAGCCGCTCGGCAAAGAGCGCGCGGAAGCGCTGATCCGCAAC
This sequence comes from uncultured Kangiella sp., assembly GCA_946480585.1. Next base: position 4,818 of record CAMLKQ010000083.1, on the reverse strand, counting down.
GGCATGTGCGTGTGTGACACCAATTTCGTGCTGGATTATTTCCGGCTGTCATCGGATTACCGCCTGCTGTTCGGCGGTCGCGTGTCGTATTCGCGGCTGGAGCCACTGAACCTGACCCAGCGCCTGTACAGCCATATGGTGCGCGTATTCCCGCAACTTGATGGTGTGCAGCCAGCCTACACTTGGGGTGGCTACGTCGACATCACGATGAACCGCGCGCCACACTTCGGCCGGCTGTCGCCAAATGTCTATTTCGCCCAAGGCTTTTCCGGCCACGGTGTCGCGCTGACCGGCATGGCCGGCCGGCTGATCGCCGATGCCATCACCGGGCAAGCAGAACGGTTTGACCTGTTCAGCAAAATCCCCCACCACGATTTTCCGGGTGGCCGCCGCTTCCGCACGCCGGCGCTGGTGCTTGCCATGGCCTGGTACCGACTGCGCGATTTGCTCTGACCGCAACAGCTTCCCACTTGTCCGTACCTATGCCATCAGACAACGGGCGCGCGTTCGGTGTCTGATGGCCGAGCGGTCAGCCCAACAACACGTCAGCTACTCACCGGCCCCTCGGCTTCGCCAGAACCTTCACCACCGCGAAGGTAAGCCCGGTCAGTTCCCGATTTCGGGATATCTCGTCCCGTTTCCGGGAGCGCTCGGCGACCGTCATGGCCATTTATCTGCCGCAACCACGCATAAAACCGAATTTTTACGCTCACAGCCAAACCATTTGCCATTGGCACGCGTCTTGTATTGCATCCCGCAAGCGATGCAAAACGCATCAACAGTTTGGTCTTCATCAGCATTCAAGGAGCGTCATCATGCGTGGTTCTTATCAATGGGCAATGTTGCGCCTCGCCATTCTCGCGATGTTCGTGCTGCCGGCAGCGATGATCCAGCCGGCCCCCACGCTGCTGCATGGCTCGGCCGGCTGGATTGCGGCGGTGGATGCGGCGGCACCAGTGCTGGCCTTGCACCAGCTCGAAGACGCGCCGCTTGCGGTGGTGCCGGCGCGCGCCGAAACCGCCGGCGAAGCAGCGCTGCTGGCAACCGAAGCCAAGGAACAAGCCTTGCGTGCGCTGCGCCAAGAACTGGCTCGCGAACTGACCCGGCTGCGTAGCGAACAGGCCCAGCGCCACGTGCGCAGCTGAGCGTATGCCGCTCGCGCCGGCGCGACACCCGCGCCGTCTTGCAACAATTGCCTGACACAACCCGCTGGGCGACACTGCCAGCGGGTTGTGTGCTGTGTGGGGATGCCGGATGTCGGTTCGAACGACGCTGTTTGTTTTGCTGGCCGCGCTGATGCTGGCCTTGATCGGCGCGCAATGGTGGCTGTCGCAGCGCCAGAGCAGCCTGCTGGCCGAGGCGCTGGCCAAAACCGCGTTCAGCGTCAGCAGCGATACCGTCAGCGTCTTGCTGTTCGGCAACGATGGCGAAGGCGGCCCGCTCGCCAGTGCCCATGTGTTCGACATGAGTCTGGAGCAAGCCGGACGCGACGGCACCATCCTGCTGAGCGGCGAAGACTGGCAGCAACGGGTTGGTATTCCGCGCGAAGGTCTCGATGCCGCCATCAAAGCCTGGCATCAGCGCCAGTATGTCTTCAACGGCATCATCGCGGCACTGGCGCTCATCGCCGCCGCCGCGCTTGCCTACGGATTCGCCCGGCCGCTGCAACGTTTGCAACGCGCTGCCCAGCAGGTTGCAACCGGCAAGCTCGGGGTTCAGGTGGAAGCCGGCCACAGCGCGCCGAACGAACTGCGGGCCACGGTCGACGCGTTCAACCAGATGTCGCGCGAGCTCGCCAAGCTGGAAGCGGACAATCAAGCACTGCGCGCCCATGAGGCCGCCAATGAACTGACCGATCTGGCGCGCGGCCTCGCCCACACCTTGCGCAATCCACTCAACACGCTGGGCCTGACGCTCGATGAAATGAGCCGCACCGATCTGGCGGTGCAGCGCCGCGAACAACTCGCCCTGATGGCCAGACGACAGATCCAACAGATCGATCGCTGGTTGCGAGCATTGCTGGATGTCACCCAACACGATGACCAACCACTGCTCGAACTCGACTGCCAGCTGCTCGCACAAGAGGTCGTGCAGGAGTTTGCCGATCGGCACCCCGCCATCACGCTAACCAGCCCGACACCGGCGCCCCAGCTACGCGGCCACGCCCGCGAAATCGCCAGCTTGTTGCATACCTTGCTCAGCAATGCCGTTGAAGCCAGTGCGACCGGACAGCCCATCACCGTTGCGCTGAAAAGCGAAGGCGACAGCGTGCTCTTCATCGTGACCGATCAGGGCAACGGTGTAGCAGCCGATGTTCGGGAGCGGTTGTTTCAACCGCATGTCACCAACAAAAGCCACGGCGCTGGCATGGGGCTGTTTTTGGCGCGCCGGATCGCCCGCGGCCGCTACCGTGGCGAGCTGACCCTGCATGACAACAGCGATGGCGGCACCATCGCACGCCTGCAACTGCGTTCACGGAGCACGACATGAGTACCAGCCGACAGTTGCTGCTGCTGGAGGACAACGACGATCAACGCTCGCTGCTTGACAGCATGATCGGCGACGCCGGCTATCAGGTTCACGCCTGCGCCCGGGTGCCGGATGCGATCGCCGCGTTGGCGACGCGGCATTTCGATTTGGTGTTGTCTGACTGGAAAGTCGCCGATGGCGATGGCCTGCAGCTGCTGACGCATATCCGCGAGCACTGCCCTGACACCGCCTTCATCTTGATGACGGCCTACGGCAATCTCGGCCATGCCATCAGCACCATCCGCGCCGGCGCTGACGACTACCTGATCAAACCATTCGACAAGTCACAACTGTTGTACACCCTGGCCCGGGTCAGCACCGTGCAGCAACTGCAGCAGGAAAACCGCAGCCTGCGTGAAGCACTCAACCATCGCGATCAACTGGTGGATCTGATTGGCCGTGCCGAACCGATGCAGCAGGTGTTTCGTCGGGTGCAAAAAATCGCCCCGACCAAGGCCACCGTTTTGCTCTACGGTGAAAGTGGCACAGGCAAGGAGCTGGCCGCCCGGGCCCTGCATCAATTGTCAGATCGCGCCACCGGCCCGTTTGTGGCGCTGAACTGTGCAGCGTTGCCAGAAACCTTGTTCGAAGCCGAACTGTTCGGTGCCGAGAAAGGCGCTTACACCGGCGCCGACAAACTGAAAATGGGCCGCATTGAAGCCGCCGCCGGCGGCAGCCTGTTTCTCGATGAAATCGGCGAGCTGCAGCTGGGGCTGCAAGCCAAGCTGCTGCGTGTACTGCAGGAAGGCAGTTATCAGCGACTCGGCAGCCCGCGCGAACTGGCCGCCGACGTCCGCATTGTTGCAGCCACCAATCGGGATTTGCAGCAGGAAGTCGACGCCGGCCGCTTTCGCGCCGATCTGTATTACCGCCTGAATGTCGTGCCGATTCGATTGCCACCGTTACGGGAACGACGCGATGACATTCCACTGCTGGTACAGCATTTCATCCAGCAAGCCTGTCGCCGGCACGGGCTACCCACGATTGGCGTACACCCGGAGTTGATGAAGCAGCTGTGCGCACGGCATTGGACCGGCAATGTCCGCGAATTGGCCCACATGATGGAGCGACTGGTACTGCTGGCCGAAGGCAGCGTACTCACCGCTGCCGATCTGGACAACGAACCGAGCGGCAGCGCCGTGAAAGCGGCGTTTGTGTTGCCGGAAGACGGGTTGAACTGGGAACACCATGAACGCGAATGCCTGCAGCAGGCCCTGCAACGCTGCCAGTTCAACCGAACCCAGGCCGCGCGCCTGCTCGGCCTGCCCTACAAAGCGTTTTTGTATCGCCTGGAAAAATTCAACCTGGTGCCGGGAGCAAGTGACGACAGTCTGAACGACTGATTCACATCGACTGAATTTCCTGAAATGGGGAAATGACCTCCGCAGATCGGTATCAACAATAGCGAAAACAACCCGATAGCAGGCATGAAAGCCGCGTAACGACGAGAAAGTGATGATTGGCACAAGGACTGCATTGGCTCCATTGACGCTGTCATGACAGCCGTGTAGTCACTGCGAGGAGTTGGAACATGAAAAGCAAATTGAGTGGATTGGCCGTTGTCCTGGCAGTCGTGCTGGGCGGCAATCTGTTGGCAGCTACCGCGTTGGCTGGCTCCGACAGCAATGACGGCAAAACTGAAAAGAAGCACGTCGCCGTTTTCATCAACAAGGAAAGCGATGACGGCGATGCCAAGGTCAAGCTGAAGATCAACGGCGAAAGCTGGAAGTTTGTCTTGCCGCAATTATCCGAAGGCGAAGAGCGTGTCATCGCGACCGATGACGGCCGCACCGTCAAGGCCAAGCGCAAAGGCAAGGACGTGACCATTGAAGCCGGTGGCGAAACGATCAACATGCCGGCGGAAGGTGGCGGCATGCACGTCCGATTTCATGGCGTCCCCCCTGTCCCACCGGTCCCGGGCGTAGCACCGGTAGCACCGCTGCCACCGGAAGAAATCGAAGCCTTGCGCAACAGCGTGCTGATCAGCGGTGCGGAGCTGACCGAAGCGCAGCAGAACAAGATTCGCGAAGCCTTCAAGAAAGCGGGCATCGACAAGCCGGTGAAATTCGTTCAGGGCGGCAAGGCGATGATTCTGCACAGTCATGCGCCAGCGTTGTGGCATGACAAGGTGGAAGGCAACACCGTACGCCGGGTAATCGTGGTCGGCAAGGATGGCAAGCAGGAGATCACAAACGAAGACGTCATGGATGCAGATGAGGTCGAGATCCAACGCGACATCGAAATCATTCGCAAAAAAGCCGATGACGATGCAACACAATGATGACTGCG
>CAMLKQ010000082.1 GCA_946480585.1 uncultured Kangiella sp. | reverse complement strand
GCGGTGTCCTGCCAGATGGGCAGCAGGTAAGTGACATCGGCGACGGCATATTGCAGCTGCTCCTCGCTGAGCGGACGCATCAGCCAATCGGTGCGCGCCATGTCCTTGCTGAGCGTGATGCCAAAGTACTGTTGCACCGCGCCGGCATACCCGAGCGACACACCTTTGCCAACCAGACCGAGCGCAGTTTGGGTGTCATAGAGCGGGGTCGGCACCGCATCGCAGGCACTCAGAAAGGTTTCCAGATCCTCGCCGGCGGCGTGCATGACCTTGACCACTTTCGGGTCTTGCAACAGCTCGGCAAACGGGCGCCAATTGCTGATGGCCAACGGATCGATGATCGCGACCTGCTCGCCATCACACAGCTGGATCAGCGCCAGCTTGGGCCAGAAAGTTTTCACCCGCTCGAATTCGGTGTCGAGCGCAATCGCCGGTTTGCTGCGCCAGCGGGCACAGGCCGTGGCCAGTGCCAAATCGTCACTGATGTGGTGTACCGGAAAGGCAACAGGCGCGGGGAAAACCGCGCCTGTTGTTTCGACCCGACCTGCCTCGGCAGGTGTCGTTCCAGCATTACCGTTGTCGTGTCCAGTCAACTCGGTAGAACTCCCGTTGCGGTATCAATCCGCCAACGCTTAACGCAGCTCACGCCGCAGGATTTTGCCGACATTACTCTTCGGCAGGCTGTCACGAAATTCGACCAGCTTCGGCCGCTTGTAACCGGTCAGCTTGTCGTGACAGAAATCGATCACCTGCTGCTCGGTCAGGTTGCTGTCGCGCTTGACGATGAATACCTTCACCGCCTCGCCAGTCGCCTCGGACGGCACGCCGATGGCCGCGACTTCCAACACGCCCGGATGCGCCGATACCACCGCCTCGACTTCGTTCGGGTAGACGTTGAAGCCGGACACCAGAATCATGTCCTTCTTGCGATCAACAATCTTGAAGTAACCGTTCTCGTCATGAATGGCGACGTCGCCGGTGTGCAGCCAGCCATCCGGATCCAGCACTTTCGCGGTTTCATCCGGCCGGTTGTAGTAACCGAGCATGACTTGCGGGCCGCGCACACACAGCTCACCCGCTTCGCCCGGCCCCACTTCCTGATTGGCATCGTTGCGCAGGCTGACCTCGGTCGACGGCACCGGCAGGCCGATGGTGCCGTTGTAGCTCTTGAGGCTGAGTGGGTTGATGGTGACGGCCGGCGCGGTTTCGGTCAGGCCATAGGCTTCCAGCAGCGGTTTGCCGGTAACGCCTTGCCAACGCTCGGCCACCGCCGGTTGCACCGCCATGCCGCCACCGAGCGCGAGCTTGAACGGTGTCCAGTCGAGTTCGCTGAAGCCGGGCGTGTTGAGCAGGCCGTTGAACAGCGTGTTGACGCCGGTCAGCGCGGTGAATTTCCACTTCTTCAATTCGGCGATGAAGCCCGGCATGTCGCGCGGATTGGTGATCAGAATGTTGTGACCACCCACGTGCATGAAGGTCATGCAGTTCGCGGTCAGCGAGAAGATGTGATACAGCGGCAACGCGGTGATGATGATCTCTTTGCCTTCTTCGAGGAAGGGCTTCAGCCAGGCCGAGGCCTGCATCACGTTGGCGACCATGTTGCGATGAGTCAGCACGGCGCCTTTCGAGACGCCGGTCGTGCCGCCGGTGTATTGCAGGAACGCGTAATCGTCCGGGCCAACATCGACCGGCTTGAACGGCAGCGCCGCGCCCTTGCCGACGATGGTGCGATAACCGATGACGCCCGACAGTTTGTAAGGCGGCACCATCTTCTTGACGTGCTTGACCACGGTGTTGACCAGCAAACGCTTCAGGGTCGGGCAGGCGTCGCCAATCTCGGTCACGCAGATATGCTTGACCGGCGTTTCATGAACGATTTCCGCAAGGGTGTGAGCAAAGTTGGCCAGGATGACGATGGCAGTGGCGCCGCTGTCTTTCAGCTGGTGTTCCAGTTCGCGCGGCGTGTACTGCGGATTGACGTTGACCACGGTGATGCCGGCGCGCAGCGCACCGAACAACAGCACCGGATACTGAATCAGGTTGGGCATCATCAACGCCAGCTTGTCGCCTTTGCCGAGCCGCCATTCGTTCTGGAAAAAAGCCGCGGCATCGCGGGTGGCCTTGTCGAGATCGGCAAAGCTCAGCGTCACGCCGAGGTTGCTGAATGCCGGCCGATCACGGAAGCGGCTGACGGCGTCCTCGAACACCTGCACCAGCGAAGGAAATTGCTCGGGATTGATCTCGTGCGGCACGCCAGGCGGGTAATGCTGCAGCCAGATTTTTTCCATCTTGTTTTGCTCCGGGCGGATAGCGCCGTCTGTTGCGGGGTAAACCCAAGAATTTACTCGAAAAACAGCGCGCAAGGTAACCGATGGTCGGGCCAGCGGTCAAACCGCGGTCGGTCGCTTTTTGACCAGTGCGGCCGGGCGGGTCCGAACCGGCTACACTTGCTCGCAGTGTAGTCAGCTTCAGGCGGTTCCAATGCCCAGCATTGCGATGCAGGATCTGCATATTCTGTTGATTGAGCCCTCGCCCACCCAGCAGAAAATCGTGTTGAACCACCTGCATGAAGCCGGCGTCCATCAGGTGGATACGGCCGCCAGCGGTCAGGAAGCGCTGGACTATCTGCAACAACACGAAACCGATCTGGTCATCAGCGCCATGTACCTGCCGGACATGGACGCCACCCATGTGCTGCTGCGGCTGCGCGCCGATCCGCGCTGGCAGAATCTGGCCTTCATGCTGGTTTCGAGCGAAACCCGTTTTCGCGCCATCGATCCGATCAAGCAGGCCGGCGTGGTCGCCATCCTGCCAAAACCGTTTCTGCCGGCCGATATCGAACGTGCCTTGCGCGCCACTCTGCGTTATATCGATCCGGAAGAGCTGGCGCTGGAAAACTACGATGTCAGCGAAGTGCGGGTCTTGGTGGTCGATGACAGCAGCACCGCCCGGGCGCACATCAAACGCATGCTGAGCGATCTCGGCATCCAGCACATCACGTTGGCGGTCGACGGCAAACACGCCATCACCTGTTTCAACGAGCAGCTGTTTGATTTGGTCGTTACCGACTACAACATGCCGGAGATGGACGGGCGCGAACTGGTTGAAGCCATCCGCGCCCGCAGCGACGGCGCCTACATTCCGATTCTGATGGTCACCAGCGAAACCGAGCGGGCGCGGCTGTCCCAGGTCGAACAGGCCGGCGTCTCGGCCCTGCTCGACAAGCCGTTCACCCCGGAAGTGATTCGCCAGGCCCTGTACAGCCTGCTCAGCCACTGAGCAACCGGCACCGGGCTCAGTCTGGCTCCCAACTCAATCCGACGCCGCGTCAGTCGGCCAGAAACACCAGCACCGCATCCGCGACGGCTTGCGGCTGCTCGAGGTGGACATGGTGGCCACCGGCCAGCAGATGGTGAACAAAACGCGGCAACAGCCGGGCGTGCTGCGCGACCGCAGGGGTGATTTGGCTCATGCCACGATCGCCCTGCACCAACAGCAGCGGCGCCCGCAGACTGGTGAAGAACGCGCCGACTTGGGCCGGGCTCATCCGCAGCAAGGTCGGCCAGCGCAAGCGGGCATCCGAGCGCCAGCTGTAACCGCCACTGACCGGCTGAAGATTGCGTTCGACGATCGGCGCCAGCAAACCTTCCGGCACATCCCCCACCGCCGCCCGCACCCGCAGCGCATCCGCCACGGTCGGATAAACCGGCTTGCGTGCCACCTGCCTCGCCAAGCGCTCTTCACAAGCCTCGCGCAACCGCTGCGGCCCATCGGACTCGACCCGGGTCAGCGGCCCGAACGCCTCAATGCTGATGAAATGGCTGACCGCTTCCGGAAACGCCGCCGCGTACAGCAGCCCCAGCGCACCACCCATGGAATGGCCGAGCAGCGGCAGCACCGGCACGCCGAGCTGCTGCTGCACCGCGTGCAGCGTGTAAACACCATCGATGAAGTGGTATTGGGCACCGCCCGGCAAATGGCCGGAGGCGCCATGGCCGGCGAAATCCACGGCGATGCAGCGGAAGCCGGCCGCCGCCAGCAGCGGCGCCAGCGAATAAAAACTGCCGGCATTGTCGAGCCAGCCATGCAGCATGAGCAGCGGCGTCGCGGTCGGCTCGCCCCATTCGGCAATCGCAATGGCAATGCCATCGACCGCGACGGTGTATTCGCGGGTCGGCACGACAAACGGGCTGGGCAATTCGGCAATGGCAGACACGGGTGGGCTCCTGTAAAGCGGGCGCCAGTGTAGAGAGATTGCCGTTCCGCTGGCAAAACGCAAAACGGCGACCGCCGGGTCGCCGTTTCAGGAAGTGCTGCAGTTAGCGCTGCAAAAGCGGTCAGCCGTGCGGGTGCTTGTTGACCTTGTTGATTGCCTTGATGACCTGACGGCGGGCGTATTTCTTCAGTTCCGCCACTTCTTCACGCAGCTCTTCGCTGGGGTTGTGCCGCTCGAGGATGCTGGTGACGTACTTGGGTGGCATCTGGTTGAGGGCAATCGCGGCGATATCCTGGATATTGAGCGCAGTCGGCTCGAACGCCGGCTTGCCGTCCTGGATGATCTGATGGATCTGCTCAAACACGATCTCCTCGCTCAGGTTGATGAGATCGTCGTGTTCATACATCGCCTTGTACATGCCCCACCCTGCGTTCTGCCCGGTCACGGTTTGAGCGTAGTCGAGCCGCCCGCCGGCCTCAACCAGCGGCGCGGATTTGCCGGCGCGCAGGCAAAAAAAAGGCTGCCGAAGCAGCCTTGATCCAGTTCTGGAAGCCCGTTTCTGGCAACCCTTTGCTGGGACCCTAACCCCTGGAGACAGGAGACCATGATGAATACCCTGTCACCGCCGGCCACACCCTGATGGCAACCTGGTGACGCAAACTCTGACCGGGGTCCCGATCCCGAGTTCCGATTGGGGCAAAAGAAATTGATGAAGCTTTTCTGACAGCCCAGACCGGTTGGGCGCTGACAAACCCGCCAAGGCAATGCCGAAAGGCGCCCAGCAGGCCCGTGATCGCGCCTGACCAGCCCCTCGCGGCAGAGTGGGCACTGACCACCTATAATCCGCCTCCCGCCATGAACCTGCCCTGCCTGCCACCATGAGCCAAAAACGCTTCATCACCGCCCAGGAACTGCTGGTCGACTCGTTCCGCCTGGCCCATCAGGTGTTCCTGTCCGGCTTTCGCCCGGATTTCATCGTCGGGATCTGGCGCGGCGGCGCCCCGATCGGCATCGCCGTGCAGGAGTATTTCGAGTTCAAACAAATCAAGACCGACCATATCGCGGTGCGGACCTCGTCCTATTACGGCATTGGCCAGCAAGCCAAGGAAATTCGTGTGCACGGCCTGCACTACCTGATCGAAAACGCCAATGCCGAGCACAGCCTGCTGATCGTCGATGACGTGTTCGACTCCGGCCGCAGCATCGAGGCGCTGATCGCACAAATCCACAAGCTGTCGCGACGCAACACCCCGCACGACATCCGGATCGCCTGCCCGTGGTACAAGCCGAAGAACAGCCAGGTCAACCTGAAGCCGGATTATTTTGTCCAGCAAAGCGAAGAATGGCTGGTATTTCCGCACGAGCTGTCCGGACTCACCGCCGACGAGCTCGTCAATGGCAAACAGGAACTGGCGGCGATCCGCGACTTGCTGGTGCCGTAAGCGCCGAACCCGCAACAGCTGCAAAACAAACAGGGCGCCGCGGCGCCCTGTTTGTTGCTATCAACACATCAATCCAGAAAAACAATCTTGGCGAGAAACAGCGCCGTCAACAGCCAGACGCTGACGCTGACCTCATGCCCCTTGCGGCACAGCACCTTGGTGAACGTGTAGGTGATGAACGCCAGCGAAATGCCGTGGGCAATCGAGAAAGTCAGCGGCGTGAACAGCAGCACCACAGTGACCGGCGCCGCTTCGGTGATATCGGACCAATCAATGTCTTTCAGGTGCAGCAGCATCAGCACCGCGACATAGAAAATGGCACCGGTGGTGGCATACACCGGGATCATGCCGGCCAGCGGCGACAGGAACATGCTGAGCAGAAACAGCACGCCGACCACCACGGCGGTCAGGCCGGTGCGGCCGCCGGCCGCAACACCGGTCGCGCTTTCGATGTAGCTGGTGGTGGTCGAGGTGCCGAGCGTGGCGCCACCGACGGCTGCGAGACTGTCGGCGACCAATGCCCGACCCAGCCGCGGCACGTTGCCCTGCGCATCGGTCAAACCGGCACGCTGGGTCACGGCGATCAAAGTGCCGGTGTTGTCGAACAAATCGACGAACAGGAAAGCGAACACCACGCTCAGCATGCTGAGATCGAGCACGCCGCTCAAATCGAGCTGCAGAAAGGTTGGCGCCAGCGATGGCGGCGCAGCCACCAGACCACTGTACTGAACGTCGCCCGCCACCAGACCGACCACGGTAATTGCCAGCACCGCCAGCATCACCGCGCCGCGCACTTCCCGTGCCGCCAGCGCCGCCACCAGAAAGAAGCCGATGATGCTCATCAGCGGCGCGAACGCGCGCAGATTACCCAGCGCAACAAAAGTGGCCGGATGCGCAACGATGATGCCGGCGTTTTTCAACGCGATCATCGCCAGAAACGCGCCAATACCGGTGACGATGCCGAGCTTCAAGGTGCGTGGAATGGCGTTGATGACCCACTCGCGGATTTTCAGCACGCTGAGCAGGAAGAACAGCAGGCCCGACACCAACACGGCGCCGAGTGCCGCTTGCCAGGTGTGGCCCATGCCGAGCACAACGCCATAGGTGAAGAACGCATTCAGGCCCATACCCGGCGCCAGCGCGATCGGATAATTGGCGATGAAGCCCATCAGGAAACAACCGAGCGCAGCGGCCAGACAGGTCGCCACCATGACGGCGCCCTTGTCCATGCCGGCGCTGGCAAGGATCGCCGGGTTGACGAAGATGATGTACGCCATCGACAGGAAGGTGGTGAAGCCGGCGAGCAATTCGGTCCGGACATTGCTGCCGTGCGCTGACAACCGAAACAGTTTTTCCAACATGGCAACTTCCTGCAGGCAGAGAAAAAATCAACGCAGATAAAGCGAGAACCAAATGGACCGGCGCTCAAAGCGCCAATGCCACCACCTCGGCGAGACCATCTTTGGCGCTGTACTTGCCGCTGTCATCGCGGGCGATGGCGGACAGCGCCACTTTCGGGTCATGGGTGTAGAACAGCCGGCCGTGGCGATGGATCAAGTCGTCGAGCAGCACGCGCTTTTCGTTGATCAGCAATTCCGGAAACCGGTCGTAACCCATGGTGATCGGCACATGCACCCATGGCGTGCCCGGAATCAAATCGGCACAGAACACCACCGGCCCGGCCGGCATGTCGATTTCAGCCAGCAGCATGCCGGGGGTATGACCTTCGCTGTGGTGAAAGCGATAGCCAGCGCCCAGCACAGTCGAGTGGGTATTGCTGACCCGCTCGAGCTTGCCGGTCGCGAGCAGCAAATCAGTCAGGTCCGGAATGAACGAGGCTTTGTCGCGCGGATGCGGTTGCAACGCCCGCTGCCAGGCATCCTCGCCGACCACATAGCGCGCGTTCGGGAATACCAGCTGCATCGGCTGACCATCTTGCCATGGCGCCAGAATGCCGCCGACGTGATCAAAATGCAGGTGCGACAACACCACGACATCTATCTGTGCTGGCGTCACACCAATTGCCGCCAGTGATTGCAGCAGCACATGCTCGGCCTCGACCACGCCGTAACGCTCGCGCAGGCGCGGCTCAAAGAACGCGCCGATGCCGGCTTCAAACAAAATGTGCCGCACCGTATCGCCGTGCGGTTCGCGCACCAACTCACGCACCAACAAGGCCCGGCAACCGAGATCGATACGGTTCTGCTCATCGACCGTAACCCAGCGCGACCACAACGCTTTTGGCGCATTACCAAACATCGCGCCGCCATCGAGCTTCTGGCTGTTGCCGCGCACGGAATACAAGGTTCTGCTGACTGCCTGTTCGCTCACGTCTTCACCTGTCTCAATCCGGTTGCCACAGCCACCGCCGGTCAGCGGTAGGACACCTGCGCCACCGAAAACTGCAAATCACGACGCGCCAGGGCCGCAGCCAAGGCGCCGTCATCGCCACTGCCCATGCGCAAATGGGTTGCCGACACCGGCAACAAATTCCACATCGGATCGACCGCCAGCCAGCGGCCATCGACCACCACTTCGGCCCAGCTGTGACCACCAAAACCCTGCACGTCGTCGCCGAGATACACCAGACCCGACACTTCCCGCGCCGGCAAACCGGCCGCGCGCGCCAACGCTACGAAAAGCTGGCTGAATTCGGTGCAGTCACCACGCCGCGCCCGCAAAATGTCGGCGGCGCTTTGCTCGATGAGCACGTCCTGCTGCTGCAAATGCTGGCTGACAAAGTGCAACAGGCGCGAGGTTTTGTCGCGGCTGTCGGCGGCGCCAACCACCAACTGCTGCGCCAGTTTCTGCAACCGATCGTCGGCACTGGAATAACGCGGCTCCGGCGCCAGCGCCGCCTGCCATTCCAGCAACGGTGCCAACATGCCGTGTTCACGGCTGTCGGTGCGCACAAATCCGGGCAACACGGTTTGCCCCGGCGTTTCCGACAACGGCAATGACACCGATTGCGGCCAGCGCAGCTCCAGCACCACGACATCACG
>CAMLKQ010000081.1 GCA_946480585.1 uncultured Kangiella sp. | reverse complement strand
CTGGCATTGCAAAAGGTTGCCGCGCTGAACCCGGCGCAGTTGCAGCGGGAACTGTGGCAGCACTGGCCGCAAGGGCTGAAAACCCTGCTCGGCATTTATTGGCAAGCGGTGAAATTGTTTGGCAAACGGGCGCGGTTCTATTCTCATCCGGGTCCGGCGGCCAGTACGCCTGCCGTATCCACATTTCCCACCCAACACGATAGCCAGCTGATGAGCCCCGCACCGGAGAATCTGAAATGAGTGCCCAGATAGAAAGTCAGCGCCTGCCTGTTCGCGACTCCCTGCTGACCCAGCGCTGCCGTAGTGCCGTTCTGGACAAACTCAGTCAGCTGCAAGGTGGCAGCATCAGCGTGCACGAAGACGGTCAGCACGCCCGCTTTGGCGAGGCCGACGCCGAGCTCCATGCCGAACTGCACATACTGCACCCGAACGCCTGGGCCGAAATCGCGCTGGGCGGCAGCATCGGCGCCGCCGAGAGTTACATGAGCGGCGACTGGCGCTGCAACGAGCTGACCTCGCTGGTGCAGATCTTTGCCCGCAATCTCAGCCTGCTCGACCAGATGGAAGGCAAAGTCGCCTTCTTCACCGAGCTGGCCCGCAAAGGCCTGCACTGGTGGCACAGAAACACCCATGCGCAAGCGCGCAAAAACATTGCCGCGCATTACGATCTCGGCAACGACATGTTCAAGCTCTGGCTGGATCCGCTGATGATGTATTCCAGCGCCATCTACCCGAGCGCCGACAGTTCGCTGGAGCAGGCGGCCCGGCACAAGCTGCACCGCATCGGCGAAAAGTTGCAGCTCGGCCCGAACGATCACTTGCTCGAAATCGGTACCGGCTGGGGCGGCCTCAGCGTCTACCTCGCCCAAACCTTTGGCTGCAAAGTCACCACGACCACCATTTCGAAAGAGCAGCACGCGCTGGCACGCGAGCGCATCGATGCCGCCGGCTTGGGCGACCGGGTCGAGCTGCTGCTGGAAGACTATCGCGACCTGAAAGGCCAGTACGACAAGTTGGTTTCGGTCGAAATGATCGAAGCCGTCGGTCTGCAGTTTTTGCCACAATATTTTGCCAAGTGCTCCTCACTGCTGAAACCGAACGGCGCTTTTCTGCTGCAGAGCATCACCATTGCAGACCAGCGCTACGATTACGCCGCCAAAAACGTCGACTTCATCCAGCGTTACATTTTTCCGGGCGGCGCGCTGCCCTCCAACACCCGGGTCGGCGAATGCCTGCGCGATGCCACGGACATGCGTCTGGTCCATCACGAGGATATCGGCCTGCATTACGCCCGCACCTTGAAAGACTGGCGTGATCGCTTCCACCAGAAGTTGAACGAGGTTCGGGCGCTTGGCTACGACGAACGCTTCATCCGGATGTGGGAGTACTACCTCTGCTATTGCGAAGGCGGCTTCCGCGAACGGGTAATCAGCTGCGCCCAGATGCTGATGCACAAACCGCGTTGCACGGCGGCGCTGCCCTGAGCCGCGCGGACGTTAGCAGGAGAATTGAACGCGATGTTTTACCGCGGCCCGTTTTACCACGATGGCAACTACCGCTTGCTGGCACCGCTGGCGACGGCACTGCCGCTATTGATGGCGCAAGCCGTCTGGTGGGCAGCGATTCTGGCTGGCGCGGCGCTCGCAGCCGCCGCCTTGTTGGTTCAGATCGTGCTCGCGTATTGGCTGGACCGTAACAGCTTGCCGAGTTGGCGCCGCTTGCTGTTGCTGACCGGCAGCGGTTTGCTGCTTGATGCAGTAACAGTTCAGCTCGATCTGGTGGCGTTCCGCGACGCTTCGGCCGTGGGTTTGCCGCTGTGGCTGCTGCTGCTTTGGCTCAGCTTTGCGCTGACTGTGCCGCGCCTGCAGCAGTGGTTGCCGAGCCGTGCCAGTCAGCTCGCCGTGTTCGTCATTGCCGCACCACTGGCGTATTTCGCTGGCGCCGCGCTCGGCGCCGCAACCGTGCAACAACCACTGTGGTATGGCATCACGCTGGTCGCTGGCTGGTCGGCACTGATGCTGCTGTGGCGGCTGCGTGCTGACAAACCGCGCGCGCCAATGCAGCTACCACACCGGCAGCACCTGTCGTCGTGACACCGACTACGTGACGTCGGCAGCGTGGAGATTTGCAAATGAACGCCTCAAACTTTTCGAAATTGACTGCCGTTACGGCCCGGCTCGGTTCGGCGCTGCTGTTGCTGCTGCTCGCATTCAGCGCACGCGCGGAATTGCGTCTACCAGAACCGCAAGGCTTGCAGCAAATTGGCAGCGGCACGCTGCGCTGGCTCGGCTTTCATGTTTACGACGCCAGCACCTGGGCCGGTGTCCCGGCATTGCCACAAGACGGTAGCGTGCCGGCGCCGTTTGCGCTGCAAATCGTCTATGCCCGCGAGATCAGCGCGGAAGATTTGGTCAGCGCCACGGAATCGGCGTGGGATGATTTGGGTCTGCTGGATGACAAGGCAAGCAGCTGGTTACCTCAGTTGGAAACCCTGTGGCCGGACGTAAAACCGGGCGACACGCTGGTGCTGCACATCGATGGCGCACGGCAAGCCCGCTTCTATTACAACGGCAAGCTGCTCGGTAGCGTTGCCGATCAGGAATTCGGTCCGCGCTTCGCCGCGATCTGGCTGCACCCGGACAGCAGCGAATCGACGCTACGCCGGCAATTGTTGGGAGAACGGTCGTGATTTATCGCCGGTTTTGGCGTCCGCTTGCGGCCGCCGCGTTAACGCTGTCGTTGGCAAGCTGCGCGCCGTCGCTGCAGCAATATCAGCACAACACGCCGCGACTGGATCTGCAGCAGTATTTCAACGGCCGGGTCGAAGCCTGGGGATTGGTGCAGGATTTCAATGGCAACGTCACCCGCCGCTTTCAAGTCAGCATTGACGGTCACTGGCAAGGTGACACCGGCACGCTCGACGAACATTTCGTTTTTGACGACGGCGAAAAACAGTTCCGGCGCTGGACGCTGACCAAACTCGACAGCCAACGCTACCGCGGCACCGCCGATGATGTGGTCGGCGAAGCCGAAGGCGAGGTGGCCGGCAACACGCTACGCTGGCGTTACACCTTGCGGCTGCCGGTTGATGACACGACCTACGACATCGCATTTGATGACTGGATGTATCAGATGGACGATCAGCGCCTGTTCAACAAAGCCACGTTGAGCAAATTTGGCGTGCAGGTTGGTGAGGTCACGCTGTTCTTCCAGAAAGTCGCGCCCGCGCCGCACTGAGGCGCGCACGTTCAAACGTCCCACTCACCTGCCGCTGTCGACATTGCACGCCGAATCCGGCTCTGCATTTCACAGCGGCTGCGGTCGACCGAACAGCCAGCCCTGCCCGCTCGGGCAGCCGTGCCGGACCAGAAAATCGCGCTGCGCTTCGGTTTCCACCCCTTCGGCGACAATATCCAGCTGCAGCTGCTTTGCCATGGCGATCAAGGCTGCCACGATCGCGGCATCGTCCTCGTTGTCCGGCAGCTCACGCACAAACAGGCGGTCGAGTTTGATGCCGTGAATCGGCAAATCGCGCAACTGATTGAATGAGGTGTACCCGGTGCCGAAATCGTCAATGACGATTCGGGCGCCGGCTTTTACCAGCGTCTCCAGATTGTGTTCGGTGACGGCGCTGCGTTCGAGCAGCAGGCTTTCCGTGATTTCCAGCTGCAATTGCCCCGGCGGCACCTGATGCTGCTGCATCAGCGCGACTACCCGATCCGCAAAATCCAGCTCGCGCAATTGCCGCGCTGACACATTCACCGACAGCCGCAGATGCTCGCCGCGTTGCCGCAGCGCTGGCAGATCGCGCAGTGCCTGTACCAGCACCTCCTCGCCAATGGGCACGATCAGGCCGGTGTGTTCGGCCACGTCGATAAACGCATCAGGACTCAGCAAGCCCTCATCCGGGTGCTGCCAGCGCAGCAGCACTTCCATGCCGCGCAAGGCGCCATCCGGCATGTTGACGATCGGCTGGTAAAACAGTTTGAACTGATTGCGACCAAGTGCGCGACGCAACTCGCTTTCGCGTTGCAGCCGGACCCGGCTGACATCGTTCATTTCCGGTGAGAAGAATACAAACCGGTTCTTGCCTTCCGACTTCGCCTGGTACATCGCCAAATCGGCATTGCGCAGCAGCACGTCCGGCTGGTCGCCATCGACCGGCAACAGAGTGATGCCGACGCTGCACGACACCGAGATGGCATGCTCGCCGAGCTGCATCGGCGCCGCCATGATCGGCATCAGCTTGCGGGCCAGATTACCGGCTTCGAGGCTGTCGTGCAGGTTACTGAGCAGCAAACAGAATTCATCGCCCCCGAGCCGGGCAACCAGATCGTCTTCGCGGACATTGCTCAACAGGCGGTTGGCGATTTGTTTCAGCAGATCGTCGCCGGCATCGTGCCCAAGCGTGTCATTGATGCGCTTGAATTCATCGAGATCGAAAAACAGCAGCGCCGACATGCCGCCGGTGCGACGACGGCGGCGCACCGCTTCGTCCAGTCGCAGTAACAGCAAGCGCCGATTGGCAAGGCCGGTCAAAGGATCGTGGAAGGCCAGGTATTCGACATTTGCCTGTGCCTGTTTGAACGAGCTGATGTCCTCCAGCACGGTGACCAGTTTTTCCAGCTGGCCATCGGCGGAGAACATGGGTGAAATCGACGCATGCAGCCAGATCCGGCTTTCATCGGAGCGGCGACCGACAAATTCGCCGTGCCAGCCGGAGCCCTTGCCGACCACTTGCTGAATCGCTGTGCGCACCAGCATCCCGTCTTCGTCTTCCGGCAGCAAGACATCGAACAGCGACTGGCCGCGCGCGCGCTCGCTTGGCTGCAGCAGCATGTGGGTAAAGCTGGCGTTGGTGTATTCGATGTTGCCACCGGCATCACACAGGATCACCGCGCTGGCCGTTTGCTCAATCGCGCGCGACAACAGGCGCAAATGCTGCAAGCTGTGGTGATGCTCAATGGTGAGCCGAACCAGCGCTGCCATTGCTTCGATCAGCAGCACTTGGCTCGCGGTTGGTCGGGCCGGTTGTTTCGAATACAGGGCAAACGTCGCCAGCACATTGCCATGGTTGTCACGCACCGGCTCCGACCAGCAGGCGGCCAAACCGGCTTGCGCCGCGAGCGCCTTGAACGGCAACCAGAACGGATCGTTGGCGATGTCTTCGCTGATGGTGCGCTGACCGGTAGCGGCTGTGTTGCCGCAGCTGCCGACACCGGGACCATAGCTGGCGCCATCAATGGCCTGACAGAAAAATTCCGGCATCCGGCCCGCTGCGCCATGACGAACGACTTGCCGCTGACGATCGACCAACAAAATGGTGGCGATGATCGTTGGCTCCAGCTCTTCAACGGTCAACACGATCTGCTGCAACACCGCGGCCAATGATGACTCACCGGCGAGCCGCTGCAGCACGGTGGCATGCAATTGCTCCAACCGCTGGCGCCGCACCCGTTCGGTGATGTCCTGCACCACCACCAGCACCGACGCATCGGCTTCTTCACGCAGCGGCACCACTTGTGCCTGCAAGTGCAGCGCGTTGCCGCGTGCAGTCCGGATGGAACCGAACACGTCGCGCACCGGTTCGCCGCGCTGCAAGGCGAGTTCGCGCGCTGCCTGCAGCCAGTCCGGTTCCTGATCGGCGATCAGCGCAATTGCGCGATTGCCGATCCGCGCTTGCCCTTGCCGATCGCGCACCGACAGGTGCAGCGGCAGCATGGCGACAATTTCCTGCAAGCGATTGCGCTGTCGGGTGATGGCATCGGTGCGCTCCTGCACCTGCCGCTCCAGCGCTTCGTTGGTGTGTTGCAGTTGCTGGTGCAGATAGCGGCGTTCGCGCACCAGCGTTGCCGCCAGCACGGTAGAGCTCAGCAGCACCACCAGAAACGATTGCAAGGCCCAGTGGGATCGCAGCGGCGTCGGTAACTGGAACGGGCCGAGCTGATGGTAGTGCGCGAGCACAAACACCAATCCGATTGACACCAGAAACGCGGTCAGATGAAACAGCCGCAAACGCGCCACCGCCCAGAACAGCAGCGGCAAACCGAGCGGCGCGATCAGCACCCGCCAGCCGCTGTCATCCAGCGTCGGGGTCAGCAGCAGATAGAGATAAAACAGTGCGGTGGCGAGCAACAGCAGAAATTCTCGGAACAAGCGCCATTCACGCGGCCGCTCCGGCCAGGTCAGCAGCAGCGGTGCCAGCAGCAGGCAACCGACCATGTCGCCGCTCCACCACAGCGCCATGCGCACCAGCGGGCCAAACTCGGCTTTCAGTGACAGCGCCACCAAGGTCGCGATGCCGACCACGGCACTGAACAGGCAACCGATCGGCGCGGCGAGAGCGGCGAAACGCAAAAACGCCCGGCTGTCGTGCAAGCGCTGCGGGCCGTAACCACCGCTCAAGCGCAGAATCAACCAGGCTTCGCCGGTATTGGCCACCGCGCAACCTATGGCGATGGCGAGCGCCACGGCAAACGGCTGGCCATAACTCATGCTGATCGGCAGCATCAGCATCAGGTTGCCGAGCAGCGGCACCCAAAAGCCCGGCGTACCGTGCCGCAGCACGGTGGCCGCCGCGAGCCCGGACGCCGGCCAGACTGCCGACACCAGACCGCTGCCGTCGTCGAAATGCAAACCGACATAACCCAGCACGGCATAGAGCAGCGTCAGCCAGCCAAGCATCGGCCAGCGGATCGCCTCATAGGGCGCGAGAGCGGGGGCACTTCCTGTTACCAACGCCGACACGAAACGCTTCCTGATCGAAGACATGCGCCGTCCGCTGGCAAGGAAATAAAGACCGACAGGCGGACGGCAATTCGTTTGAGTCTAGACGCTGGCTGCAACCGGCAGTGTGCCGACCGCTGCTTTTTTCTTGTAGCGTTTTGTCACGCGAAATGGCCGCGGCGAGCGAGCGCCGCGGCAACGCCATCAGGGCAGCCGCCGAATTGCCAGCAAGGCATCGCCCGGCAACAGCTGCTGGGCAACGGCCTGACCGGCAATCACCCGGGCAAAAATCGTGTAGTGCCAATCCAGATGCGGATTGCGGCCGGTGTTGATGAAGAATTGCGAGCCGGCGGTGTCCTTGCCGGCAGTCGCCATGCCGACATAGCCCGGCGCGTGCGGCAGCGGTGACAACTCTTCCCGAATGCGCCAACCGGGTCCGCCCTCGCCGGTGCCGCTGGGGTCGCCGCCTTGGGCGACAAAATTGCCGATCACCCGATGAAACGTGCTGCGGTCGTAATAGCCCTTGTCGGCAAGCCGGGCAAAGTTGGCCACCGTGTAAACCGCGTCCGGCAACAGCTCGATATCGACCGCGCCGCGCACCGTGTGCAGCCGGTAGCGCAAGCCGACGTAAGCGAGCGCCTCGGCATAAGCCGGTGTCGCCGCCGCCGGTTCGGCCTCGGCTTCGGCTTCGGTCTCGGTTGTTGCGGTCACTTGGGCCGGTTCCAGCAAGTCCTGTAACCAGCGCTGATCGGCCGGTTGCAGCGCCGCATGTGCCTGCAGCAGATCCCGTAGCGCCTGCGCTTCCACCGGCCGATTGGTCAGCGCCTGCAGGATCGCCAGTCGCTCGGCCGCGGCAGCACTGCGCAGGCCATGTGCCACCGCCGAGCGCAAAGCCGGCATCGGCAGATTGGCGGCCAGCAGCGCGTCCAATTCGATCCGTTCAGCTGCGTGCAAGGCCCGACCGGCCAGTCGTTGCTGCTGCTGTACCCGCAGCCAGCGCTTGGCATTTTTTTCGGTCACGTCACTGGCCAAGGCCCGCAGCAGAAAAATCCGGGCACCGGCCGAGCGGCTGCGGCCAAACGCTGCTTTCAGCGCCGACGCCTGCGCCTGCACCAGCGGCTCCTTGCGGGCACGCGCCAAGGCAAACGCCGCCATTTCCGCCACCGGTTCCGCCCGGTCCAGCACCGCCAGCAAACGTGCGACCAAGGCCGCATCGAGCCCGGACAAGGCGCCACGCCGGTAACTCCACAGCAGGCCAACCGCCTGCGCCCAGGCCGCGCGCTCGTCGGCGCCGAGATGGTCGATGCGATAGTCGCGCAGCAGCTGCTGGCTGTACTCACCCCCGCAGTTGCCGAGCGCCCGCAGCAACTGCTGGCGAACCGCGCTATCCGGTTCCAGTGTCAGCCGCAGCGCCAGCGCCCGCTCCTGTTCGGCCTGCACGGCTGGCGCCTGGGTCTCAAGAATGGCGATGGCGAACGCCGCTTCGGCACGCACCGCCGGCTCGGCATGACCCAGCAGCGGCAACAACGGCGCCAGCCGCTCATCACCACCGATGCGGCCGAGGCCACGCGCCGCCGCCTGCAACAGCACCGGATTGTCCTGCGCCAGTGCCGCTGCCCAGGCCGGATCGGCCGGGTCGCGCCGATCGGCCGCTGCCATCAGGGCATCGACACTGACCGGTTCGGCCGCCGACAGCGCAGACGCCAGCCACAACGGCGAAGCAAGCAACAAACCACAGCGGAATAAACGGCGCATCGGCGGGATCTCGGCAAGTGTCAGGGCGGCAGGTGTTGTACCAGTTACGGCGAAAGTAACAGAGCCGACCGGCCCGCGAGAAGCGCGCCGGCAGCCGCAGTGTCGGTCGGCTCAGGTACAATGCCGGCCGGTTTTTCCCTTGTCTCCATGAGGACGCGTCAGTGGCGCAATACATTTACACGATGCATCGGGTCAGCAAGGTCGTGCCCCCGAA
>CAMLKQ010000080.1 GCA_946480585.1 uncultured Kangiella sp. | reverse complement strand
TACGGCGTTGCCGGTGTCGGCTGTGCCCAGCGCTACCGTGGGCGCAAGGCCATTGCCGAGTAATGCAGATGGCATACAGGCCGCTCTGCAGCGTATCGACTCACGGCTGGCCCAGCTTGAGCGCGCGGCGACACGAACGGCATCAACGCTGTCTGTCAACGAAAGGCCTGTCACAGCAAAGCCTGTCACAGAAAATCGTGAGCCCAATGCACGCGAGCGCGCCGAGGCCGATCAGCGACTCAGCAGCATGTTGCCGGGTGGCCGTTTGAGTCGTGAAGACATGGTCCGCTTTCATGCCGACATTCAAGCACTGCCGCCGGCGCAGCGTTTCGCCATGGCAACCGCATTGGCACGTGCCATCAACGAAGGGCGTATTCAACCGGGACCGGAAGGGCTCTGAGTCCGTTCGTTGCCGTGATGCGCAGTTTTGTGCCACGCGAACGGGTCCCGCGTCGGCGCCGTTGTTCCGGTTTGGCCGTACCGGCTTACATCCGGGCCCAACAAGGAGGTTTGACAATGAAAACGTTGCACGTGATCGGCTTGGCATTGCTCGGGTTTGCCGGCAGCGCGCTTGCGGGGTTCACCAATCACTATCAGGTGAACATCAGTGGCAATACTGCGTGGGGTTCGTTTATCGGTGCACGCAACAGCGCTGATGCGGTGCAGTTTATTTCCTGTGCCAGTGTCAATTTTACCGGCAGCTCGGTCTATGGCATCTGTCAGGCCCGTACGGCCGCCAATGTCACCAAGACTTGCACCACAACGGATCCGGCCCATCTCGAAGCGATTCGCGGTTTGAGCAACGAGTCCTATATCTATATGCGCTGGACCGATGCTGGCATCTGCGACTATCTCTATGTCTCGACCGGTTCGATCTACCACGAGTGATCGCGTGGGTTAACCGGATGTCGTAAGCACCATCGCCCTGACGTTGTGATCGACAGGGCGATGGTGTCGTAATTGAAGCTGGCTACGCTAACGATTTATCCCCAACCCGTTACCCTTTCGCTTCCAGAAAATGCAAGGCGCAGCGGATGAAGTCGACCGGACTCAGGATGCCGGTGACTTTGCCGCCTTCGGTGACGATGAGGCAGGACTGCTTGTTGTCGAGCAGGTAATGGGCGGCGGTGGTCAGCGGTTGTTCCGGGCTGATGGTAACCGGTTGTTCCATCAATTCCCGAATCAATGTGCGTGCTTCCAGTCGGGCGGCATACGACAGCCCGCCGTTATCAACGGCGTTGAGTACAAATGCGAGCAGTGGCCGCTGGCTCAATACCCCAACCAGATTGCCGTCGTCATCGACAATCGGAATGTGGCGGATGCCTTTGTCCCGGATCAGCGTGTGCGCGTCCTTCAGCGTTTGGTTGTCACGTAGACACAGCACGTTTGCAGTCATCAGCTCGGCGACGGTTTGCATGGGATTCCTCCGGGGTTTGCGCTTAGGTATAGCAGAATCGCTGCGCTTTCACCGGAACGGCCGGTTTGGGCGACCACAAGCTGTTGCCGGCCACAAAAAAAGCCCGGACGAGCCGGGCTTTTTACGAGGGTGATGATGGATTACGGCGCGCCACGTTTCATCAGCGGGGTGATGACCAGCATGAACACGCCGCAACCGATACCAATCCAGCCGAGCGTCTGGAACACATCAGCGTAAATGGCGAGCGCGTCCGGCGTGGTGGTGCCTTCCGGCATCGCCGCCAAGGTGCCGAAGCGGCCGGCCAGCATTTCACCGAAGGCCGAGGCGAGGAACCAGACGCCCATCATCAAGCTGACCACGCGCGGCACCGACAAGGTGGTGACCGCGGACAGACCGATTGGCGACAGCACCATCTCACCGACTTCCAAAACAAAGTAGGCGAGGATGAACCACCAGAAACCGGCGAGGCCATTGGCTTCCGGATTCAGTGCAGCGATTTCCAGAACAAAATGTGCGAGGCCGGCAAAAATCAGACCCCAGCCGAATTTTGCCGATGCGCTCGGGTTCCAGCCGCGCTTGTCGAGCATCGGCCACAGCCAGGCAAACGGAATCGCCAGCAGGAAAATGAACAGCGCGCCGACCGAGGTCAGCTGCGAGGCATTCGGGGTGAAATCCATGAAGCCAAGGTTGAACGTGTGCAGGTTCATCACGCGGTCAGAGAACGCCACCCAAGTGCCATAGGTCTGCTCATACAAACCCCAGAACACCGAGCTGATGCCGATCAGCACCATCAGCACAATCATGTTGCGGCGTTCCTGCTGCGTGCACTCGCGCAGGATGAATTTGGTCCACCAGATCAGCAGCACCACGGTCATCAGGATCGCGACCACTTCGGTGGCGGTGATCTCGGCGCCTTCGGCCATGCCGAGCAGGTTGCCAATGAACGAAAAATCAAAACGGATTTGCAGGATCTGTTGCACCAGCACCACGCCGACAAACGAGCCGAGATAAATCGCCCATTCGCGCGGCAGACCGAATACTGGCTCTTTCAAACTGGCCGGGTTGCACGGTTCGGCATGGCCATGGAAATGCGCCTGACCCATCAGGAACACCGCGAGGCCGACCAGCATGCCGATGCCGGCCGAACCAAAGCCGTATTCCCAACCGTATTCGATGCCGACATAGCCGACGAACAATGACGAGAAAAACGCGCCGAGGTTGATGCCCATGTAGAAAATGGTGAAGGCGGAATCGCGACGCGGATCGGTATCGCCATACAGGCGGCCGACAATGGTCGAAATGTTCGGCTTCAGGAAACCGACGCCGACAATGATAAAGGCCAGCGACAGGTACATGATCTGGATCGCGAAGGCATCCTGATCGAGCCCGTTTTCGCCCACAAACGCGGCGTGACCTTTGTAGGCCATGCCGAGCTGGCCGAGTACCAGCAACAGGCCGCCGAATACCACCGCCTTGCGCATGCCGAGGTATTTGTCAGCCAGCATGCCGCCGATCACCGGCAACGCATAGGCAAGGCCGGCATAGGTGCCGAGCAGCAGATAACCGTCGCTGTCGCCGAATTTGTGGTGCTGGGTCAAATAAAGGAACAGCAGTGCTTTCATGCCGTAGAAGGCAAAGCGCTCCCACATTTCGGTGAAGAAGCAGATGTACAGGCCGAGCGGGTGGCCGAGCAGCTGGCGCTGCTCATTGAGCGGGGTGGAGGTCATGTCCTGATCTCGTTATTGTTTGCAGCCAATACCTTGGCTGTTATTTCTGCCGACCCGAGGGCCGGCCCACAAAACGCCCGCGAGTGTAACGGCCCGTGCCGCGCAGGCGCCAGCCGCTTGATCAAGCCCGCATTCCATCCATCGAGTACATCCTGTGCTGCCAGCCGAACCTTCTCGCCATGAAACGCCAGTGCTAGCCGGCGCGGATCTGCAGCTCTGGCGCGCGTTGTGGCCGCCGGCAGAATGCACACGCATCGCCCGCGAATTGCGGCAAACGCTGGCGTGGCAGCAAAAGCCGATTGTCATTTTTGGCCGCGAGGTGATGCAGCCACGCTTGACCGCCTGGTACGGCGACCCGGGCTGCAGTTACGTGTATTCCGGCAAGCGCAATGAGCCGCTGCCATGGACGCCGTTGCTGGCCGAGCTGCGTAGCGCTGTCGAAACCGTCACCGGCGCCCGCTTCAACAGCGTGTTGGCCAATTGCTATCGCAACGGCCAAGACAGCATGGGCTGGCACAGTGACGATGAACCGGAGTTGGGGCCGGACCCGGTGATCGCCAGCCTGAGCTTCGGCGCGACGCGGCGGTTTTGCCTGCAGCATCGTCGGCACAAACACCAGCGCCTGGAACTGCTGTTGCAAGATGGCGATCTGTTGCTGATGGCCGGCGCGACGCAGGCCCATTACCGACACGCTTTGCCAAAAACCGCCAAACCGGTCGGCGAGCGGCTCAACTTCACCTTTCGCTGGATTTTCCCTGGCGGCGATCGGCGCTGAACGCTGACGCAAGGTGGGTAAGTGCTGCGCTGCAGCATTCGTGCACCATGACCGGTTTTGGTTGTTCCCCTCAGGACGCTGTGATATCAAGTCGGCCAGCTTGGCGGGCCTGCCTGCTTTGCCCAAAAAATCACCAGATAAAAAGCCTTACTCGTCTGGACGGGTCTTCGTCCGACGGGAGACAGCCACGGAGTTTTTCATGAGCCGCAACCTTCCTCAGGGGACCTTGTTCGGTCATCCGATCGGATTGTTCCTGTTGTTCACCACCGAAATGTGGGAACGCTTCTGTTACTACGGCATGCGGGCGTTGGTCGTTCTGACCTTGGTGGCAGCCGTTGATGGCGCCAACCCCGGCTTTGGCATGGATCGCGGCCAAGCACTGATTCTGTACGGCTGGTACACCAGCTCGGCCTACGCCACCAACATCATCGGTGGCTGGATCGCTGACAACTTCCTCGGCATGCGCCGTTCGGTGCTGATCGGTGGCGTGCTGATGGCCGCTGCCCAGTTCACCTTGTTCCTGGCCGTGCCGGGCGACATCACGCTGTACTACGTCGGCCTTGTGCTGATGGCAGCCGGTGTCGGTCTGTTCAAGCCGAACATTTCGACCATGGTCGGTGAGCTGTATCCGCAGGGCGACGCCCGTCGCGATGCCGCGTTTTCGATCTTCTACATGGGCATCAACATCGGTGCACTGATCGCGCCGTTCATCACCTCGACACTCGGTGAAGATCCGAACTACGGCTGGCGCTGGGGTTACTTCGCCGCTGGCGTTGGCATGTTGCTGTCAGTCGGTATCCAGCTGCTGTTCGCCCAGAAATACCTCGGTGACATCGGTGTGGTGCCGACCGCCAAGCTGTCGCGCGAAAAAGCCGGTGGCGTGCACACGCCGCTGACCCACGAAGAGCGCGATCGCCTGCGCGTCGTGATGTCGATGTTCGTGTTCATCATGATGTTCTGGACTGCATTCGAGCAGGCCGGTGGTCTGCTGAACCTGGTGGCACAGGACAACACCCAACGCATGGTGGGCAGCTTTGAGGTACCGGCCGGTTGGTTCCAGTCGGCGAACCCGCTGTTCATCATTCTGTTTGCGCCGCTGTTTGCCTGGCTCTGGGTCAAGCTCGCCCGCGAGAACAAGAATCCGTCGGCACCGCTGAAAGTGGCGGCCGGTATTTTGCTCACCGCGGTTGGCTTTGGCTTCCTGATCCTCGGCGTGTTCGAAATGCAGTCGTCGCCGGACAAGAAAATGTCGATGATCTGGCTGACCCTCGGCTACCTGTTCCACACGCTCGGTGAGCTGTGCATTTCGCCGGTGGGCCTGAGCTTGATGACCAAGCTGGCACCGCTGCGCTTGATGTCGGTGGTCATGGGCGTCTGGTTCCTGATGCCGGCTTGCGCGTACTTCCTTGCCGGCTACATCGGTGCCTTCACCGAGCACGCAGGCGAGTATGGCTTCGTGCAGAACTTTGCCGTCAGCATGGGCGTGATGCCGGAGCACTCCGGTTTGCTGTTCGTGTTCGCGGCCATCGGTGTTGCGCTGGTGGTGTTCTCGGTGTTGATGTGGCTGGTCTCCGGCAAGCTGGTCGACTGGATGCATGGCGCCGAAAGCAACAAGAGCTGATGCGCGCTGCGTGTCTTCATGCAAACAAAACCCCGCTTCGGCGGGGTTTTGTTTTTCTGGCGCAAGCCGGGTAACGGGAGCGGCAGCTGCGCGCCGAACCCGTTACAATCCGGCCACCGAAGAGCCAAACGCAAATGGAGCAGACGCCATGACGTTTCTCGCCTGTCGAGTGTTTCAGGAAACCGTGCAGGACAAAAAGCAAATCAGCGGCCGGCTGGTGGAAATGGACGAGCAGGCGTTGTCGACCGGTGAGGTGCTGGTGGCGGTCGAGTACTCCGGCATCAATTACAAAGATGCGCTGGCGGTCACCGGGCGCGGCAAGATCCTGCGCAGCTATCCGCTCAATGCTGGCATTGATTTGGCGGGCACAGTGGTCGAATCGTCCGTGCCGACGTACAAGGCCGGTGATCGGGTGCTGGTCAACGGTTGTGGCCTTGGCGAGTCACAGGATGGTGGTTTGGCCCAGCGTGCGCGCGTGCCGGCTGACTGGCTCATTCCGCTGCCGAGCGGGCTGACTGCGTTTCAGGCGATGACACTCGGCACCGCCGGTTTTACCGCTGCGCTGTGTCTACACCGCATGCTGGAAAACGATCAACGCCCGGACAAAGGCCCGATTGTCGTCACCGGCGCCACCGGTGGCGTTGGTAGCGTGGCGGTTGCGCTGTTTGCCGCCCAGGGTTACGAGGTAATTGCGTTGTCCGGTCGGCCGGAGCATCACGATTACTTGCGTCAACTGGGCGCGCATCAGGTTTGCACGCTGGCCGATTTGAAGCTCGGTGACCGGCCACTGGAAGCGGCCCGGTTTGGCGGTGTCGTTGACAACGTTGGTGGCGAGCAATTGGCGAAGCTGATCGCGCACGTGAATTTATGGGGCAACGTCGCCTGTGTCGGGCTCGCTGCCAGCGAGCAGTTGCCAACCACGGTGTTTCCGCTGATCCTGCGCGGCGTCAGTCTGCTCGGGGTCAGCTCGGCCAATTGCCCGATGCCGCTGCGTAAAGCCATCTGGCAGAAGCTCGGCGCCGAATGGAAAATTCCGTTTGAGCGACTCTTTACCGAAACCATCAGCTTGCGCCATGTGCCGGAAGCGGCGATGGATCTGCTCGATCGCAAACGGTTTGGTCGCACGGTGGTTGATTGCCGTTGAGTAGCGGCGTCAGAACAGCAACTGTAGGAGTGGCCTTGGCCGCGATTTCTTGCCACGCAAAACCATCGCGGCCAGGGCCGCTCCTACAAGAAAACCTGGTTCAGATTTTCGTTTGTCACATTGTGTTCGAAGGGTTGTAGCCAATGAAAATGCGAGTGGTACTGCTGGCGCTGCTGTCGAGCGCGCTGTCGTGGTCGGTACAGGCTGCCGATACTGTTAAATACGAACTGAAAATCAGCAACGCGGCTCAGCATCTGGCCGACGTCAGTGCCAGCTATCCGGCCACTGCCGATACTGCATTCGTGCTGCAATTGCCGGTCTGGCGCACCGGTCGTTATCAAGTTTTGCCGCTTGCCAACGGCATCCGCCAGCTGGTTGCCACCGGTGCTGATGGCCGGGTATTGCCGGTGCGCAAACTCGACAAGGCAAGCTGGCAAATTGACAAGAACGCCGGTGAAGCGGTCAACGTGCGTTATGAGCTGTATGCCAACGAACTTGGCCAGCGCACCCGCCACATTGACGACAGCCATGCCTATCTCAATGGCGGCACCGTCTGGCTGTATAACCCGAGCCAGCGCCAATTGCCGATCGATGTCCGCCTGCAGGTGCCGACCGGTTGGGTGTCGCGTGCCGGTATGGAAAAAGGCGATTGCGAGCACTGCTTTGTCGCTGCCGATTACGATGTGCTGGCCGACTCGCCGATCGAAACCGGCATCCACGCGTTTCATTCCTTCGTGGTCGATGGCAAAACCATTGAGTTGGCGATCTGGGGCGACGGCAACCACAACGGCAAGCAGATCGCCGACGATCTGCAAAAGATTGTCGCGACCACCGGCCAGCTGTTCGGCAGCTATCCGTTTGAGAAACGCTATCTCTTCATTGTGCATGCCACTGGCGGCGAAGGTGGCGCGACCGAGCACATGAACTCGACCGTCATTCAGCGGCCGCGCTGGACCTTTGCGCCGCGCAAGGAATACCTCAAGTTCATTCGCACCGCGACTCACGAGTTTTTCCACACCTGGAACGTCAAAGGCTACCGGCCGGCGGCGATGGTGCCGTACGACTATCAAAAAGAAAATTACAGCGAGCTGCTGTGGATTGCCGAAGGCCATACCAGCTACTTCGACAACCTGCTGAGCTTGCGTGCCGGCGTCCAGACCCGCGACGAATACCTCGAGGAGGTCGGCAGCATCATGGATGACTACCTGCGGCAGCCCGGCCGGTTCCAGCAAAGCGCGCTCGAATCGAGCTTTGATGAATGGATTCAGCCGAGTGGCGAGCGCGCCCGCAATGCCTCGGTCAGCATTTACAGCAAAGGCGAGATGATCGCACTGACCATGGATCTGATGCTTCGCAAAGCCAGCAAAGGCAAACTTGGCGTGGAAGATCTGCACAAGCAACTGTGGCAGAAGCACGCCGTGCGACAAGGCGGCTACACCAGCGCCGATGTCAAAGCCATTCTGGATTCGTTTAATGCCGGCATCAAACAGCCGGTGGATTGGCAGGCGTTCTGGACGGATTACATTGCCGGGACCAAAGAGCTGCCCTTGGCGGCCTTGTTGAAGGATGCCGGCCTTGAGCTGCGCATTGACCAGGGCAAGGACGACAAAGGCATGCAAGAAGCCTGGTATGGCTGGAAAATCAAAGAGGGCACGGCCGATCAGTTTGCGGTGGTCAGTGAAGTCGAGCGCGACAGTCCGGCCTGGCAGGCGGGCGTGGTCAGCAACGACATCGTTGTCGCGTTGAATCAGCTGAGGGTCAGTGCCAAGGACCTGAATGAACGCGCTGGCGTGCTGACGAGTGGGCCGGTGCAGGTGACGTTGTTCCGCCGCGATGCCATGCAGACCCTGACGCTGACACCGCAGGTGAATGACAAAGGCAAGCGCAAACTGAAATCGCTGGTCGAGCCGGAGCGCCAGCAGAAGACACTCAACGCGGCTTGGCTTGGTGTGGCCTGGCCGAAGTAAGAGACGAGACTGCGCCGCCTTCGGGCGGCGCAGTGCATTGCTGACACCGGTAC